>DMAZ01000126.1 GCA_003446335.1 Lachnospiraceae bacterium
TAGTATTTGTAACTACTACATGATACTCCATATTTTCTATTATTTCAACCAATTCTTTAAATTTCTGATAATTGAATGTGGTCTGTGACACAATACATAGTGGAATATCCTTCGAAATATCAAGTTTCAGCGCATCTTCGGGGCAGGAAATCACTGTACACTCTCCTTCTGCCCAGCCCCTTATTCCCTCGACTTCCGGATGATGAGGATTTCCGATAATTACGATATGGAATCCTTCCCGGCTTTTATCGCGAACAATATCATGTATTTTTCGAACGAAAGGACAAGTCGCATCGATGATCTCGCACCCCGTATCCCTGACTTTTTCCATAAGATTTTTCGGGATACCGTGCGATCTTATGATTATAACATTGTCTCGTTCTATCTTCTCTCCGGTGTCAGTCCTTATAAGATCATCGTCGATGACATGTACGCCTTTTTCGGCAAGATCGTTCACGACCTGCTCATTATGTATAATAGGCCCCATCGTACATACTTTTCCCGGATGCTCCGCGGCGGCTTCATATACAAGATTGACCGCGCGTTTTACACCGAAACAGAAACCGGCACTTTTGGCAACAGTCACTTTGTTCATGTTTTCTCTCCGTTTATTTTAGTTGACATAACTTATTTATGTAACCCCTCGGTAAGTCCGAGGATCCTGTCCACGACCTCGGGAATCGTCATATCGGATGAATCGATCAGGACGGCGTCCTCAGCCTGTCTCAAAGGAGAATTTTCCCTGTTCATATCCCTGTGGTCTCTATCAGCGATATCTCTTCTGATTTCATCCAGGTCCGGCTGCTGACCTTTTGCGATCAGCTCCTTATACCTTCGGTCAGCGCGTGTCTCGACTGAAGCGGTAAGATATATTTTAAGATCCGCATCCGGCAGAACGACGGTTCCGATATCACGACCGTCCATGACAACACTCGTCGAATGCGCCAGTTTCTGCTGAAGACTTACCAGTTTCTTTCTAACTTTCCCGTTGACAGAAACGGAGCTTGCCATATTTCCCACGGCTTCCGTCCTGAGTTCACCTGTCACATCCTCTCCGTTCAGAATGACATGCTGCGCTCCGTCTTTATAAACGATTGAAATATCGGCGCTCTCACAGGCTTTTTCAATGGATTCAGTATCATCCGGTGAAATATCATTCTTCAGCATATAGAGTGCCATTGCGCGGTACATTGCGCCTGTATCCACATAAATACTATTCAACTCTCTGGCCACTGCCTTCGCTATTGTGCTTTTGCCAGCCCCTGCAGGTCCGTCAATTGCGATATTCATTCCATTACCTCCTCATTTATAGCCCTTGCACAGGCAGCTGCCGTGGACCATGCAATCTGAAGGTTAAAACCGCCGGTCAATGCATCCAGGTCAAGAACTTCACCTATGAAATAAAGTCCGGAAATTTTTTTCGATTCCATGCTCTGCGGTCTGACTTCCCTGACAAGCACACCGCCCTGTGTGATGACAGCCTCATTATACCCTCTGAGCGAATCTAAGAACAGGGGGAAATGCTTTGTGACCCGAATGAGGTCTTCTCTTTCGCTTTTTTTAATATCAAATATTTTTTTATCCGGATCCAAATCCGCAAGTTTGAAAATAATGGGTACCATCTTTGCCGGATATAGTTCTGAAATGACATTTTTAACTGCTTTCTTTTTATTTGAATCGAAAAGCCTGAGGATCCTCTCTTCAAATTGCTGCTCCGAAATACCCGGTTTTAAGTCGACCCATACATCAAGCTCCGATGCCTTGTCAGGCGTCATATAATTTCCGGCTTTTGCACTTGCGGAAAGAACGAGCGGCCCCGAAACACCAAAGTGAGTAAAAAGCATTTCCCCGAAGTCGGAAAAAAGCATCTTTTTTCCTTTTCGGATATTGAGCGTAACATTTTTCAGAGAAAGGCCCTGCATTTCGGAACATAGATCCCCTCGGCAGTTGACAGGCACCAGCGAAGGACGTAAATCTGAGATCTTGTGTCCGGTCTCTTCTGCAAATGTATACCCATCTCCTGTTGCTCCGGTCGACCGGTAAGACAGTCCTCCGGTCGCAACAATTACTTTATCCGCATTTATTGTAAAATCGCGTTCATCTTTTCCCGGCCTCGATTCTCTTGCCTTAACACCTGTCACGTATCCATCTGTAATAAGCATTTCCGTGACTTTCGTGTGCAGCATGACTCTCACTTTATTCTTCTTCATCTGATCGCGGAACATGTCGATGACATCTGCAGATTTATCCGATGCAGGGAATGCACGGTTCCCTCTCTCGACCTTTGTTTTCAGACCCCACTCTTCAAATTTTGCTATGGTCCCCTGAGGATCAAGCACATCTATAGCGCTGTAGAGGAATCTGGGATTCGACACAACATTTTCAAGGAAAGTCTGGTGATCGCAGTTATTTGTAAAGTTACATCGGCCTTTTCCGGTTATATACAGCTTTTTTCCGAGACGCTCATTTTGTTCGAGCACAGTCACTTTGTGTCCGGCTTCACCGAGAAGAACAGCTGCCATCATGCCGGCAGCTCCGGCTCCGATAATAATGATATTACTCAAAATATTTTCTTACCCTCTCTGTAAGCGAACAACAGGACTGTCTTACAACCCCGTTGCAAAACAGTCCTGTATTTTTCGTATCAAACCGGTCTTATACCGGATATGCCTTGTTCTCAGCGTCGGCGGACTTGGTATCCACGCCGGTCTCCTGAGCATCTCTGTATTTGAAGAAGTCAAGAGCTACCTGCGGGAAAAGTGCATATGTGAGGACATCCTCATCCTGCTTCTTGTAGGAGCTGATAGCTTTCTCATATTCCGGAAGCTTGTCTTCCAGAAGGTCAGCCGGTCGGCATGTGATCGGAACTTCATTACCGATGACCTGCTTCTGGATTTCCGGATCGAACGGCTTTGTGGACTTTCCGTATCTGCCGAGGAACATGTCTTTGGTCTCCTGAGGAACGACCATGTAGCGCTTGCCGGTCAGGACGTTCATAACAGCCTGTGTTCCTACGATCTGTGAGGACGGTGTGACAAGCGGCGGATCGCCCATATCTTTACGTACACGCGGGACCTCTTCAAGAACTTCGTAGAATTTGTCTTCAGCATGCTGCTGAGCAAGCTGGCTTGTCAGGTTGGAAAGCATACCGCCCGGAACCTGATACTGAAGAGTCTTGATATTGACGCCCATGTTCTTCGGATTCATGAGACCGTTCTCAAGATATTTCTCGCGGATCGGTCTGAAGTATTCTGCAATCTCGGCGAGCTTATCCAGGTTGAGACCGGTATCGAACTCTGTGCCTTTGAATGCTTCGACCATAACTTCTGTCGCCGGCTGAGATGTGCCGAGTGCGAACGGGCTGATTGCACAGTCAAGAATATCAGCACCTGCTTCTACTGCCTTCATATAGGTCATGGAAGCACAGCCTGATGTGTAATGTGTATGCATTTCGATCGGCAGAGAAGAACCTGCCTTAAGGGCGGTTACGAGCTCTGTGGCAGCCTTCGGAACAAGAAGACCTGCCATATCCTTGATACAGATTGAATCAGCGCCCATCTCCTCGATCTGTCTGGCCATTGTGGTCCAGTAGTCAAGTGTATAGGCATCGCCAAGTGTATAGGACAGGGCGATCTGAGCCTCTGCTCCTTCCTTCTTTGCAGCTTTAACACATGTCTCCAGATTGCGGAGATCGTTCAGACAGTCAAAAATTCGAATGACATCAATTCCGTTCGCAACGGATTTCTGAACAAAGTACTCTACTACATCATCCGGATACGGCTTGTATCCGAGAATGTTCTGTCCGCGGAAAAGCATCTGCAGCTTCGTCTTTTTGAAGCCTTCTTTGAACTTGCGAAGTCTTACCCACGGATCCTCATGCAGGAAACGAAGGGCTGCATCGAAAGTAGCACCGCCCCAGCACTCCACGGCGCGATATCCGATCTCGTCGAGCATGGGAACTGCCGGAAGCATCTCATCTGTTGTCATTCTTGTAGCAATAAGACTCTGATGCGCATCACGCAGGATCGTCTCAGTAATCTGTACAGGTTTTTTTACAACTTCTGACATTTTATCCTCCAATAATGTTAGGTGATATTGGAATCATATGTCTTTTGATCCCAACACTATAAATCTTAAATTCCGAAAATAGCCATAAATGTACCGGCAGCGACGGCTGTACCGATAACGCCCGCTACGTTCGGTCCCATGGCGTGCATCAGAAGGAAGTTCGTAGGATCTTCTTCCGCACCGACTTTCTGAGATACACGGGCTGCCATAGGTACAGCGGAAACACCCGCAGACCCGATCAGCGGATTGATCTTGCCCTTGGTGACGATGCACAGAAGTTTTCCGAGCATGACACCGCCGAATGTACCGCATGCAAATGCGACAAGACCGAGGACGACGATTTTCAGTGTACTTGCGTTAAGGAATGCCTCAGCGGAAGTTGTCGCGCCGACAGAAGTTCCGAGGAGGATAACAACGATGTACATAAGGGCATTGGATGCTGTTTCTGTGAGCTGACGTACTACGCCTGACTCACGGAACAGGTTACCAAGCATCAGCATACCGACGAGCGGAGCTGTGGTGGGAAGAATCATACAGACAACGATCGTGATAACGACAGGGAAAAGGATCTTCTCAAGCTTGGAGACGTTTCTGAGCTGACCCATCTTGATTTTTCTCTCTTTTTCCGTCGTGAAAAGTTTCATGACCGGCGGCTGAATGATCGGAACCAGAGACATATAGGAATATGCCGCTACTGCGATCGGTCCGAGAAGCTGTGTCTGTCCGAGCTTCGATGCAAGAAAGATGGAAGTCGGGCCGTCAGCACCACCGATGATGGAGATCGCGGCAGCAGATTTTCCGTTGAATCCGAGAACGATAGCAAGGAAATATGCAATATAGATACCAAACTGAGCAGCCGCACCCATCAGGAAGGATATCGGATTGGCGATGAGCGGACCGAAATCCGTCATAGCTCCGACACCCATGAAGATGAGGGACGGGAGGATGGACCATTCGTCCATCTGATAGAAATAGTACAGAAGACCGCCTACTCCGTTCGTGGTATCCGCCGGATTCGCAATGATATCCGGATAGATATTTACGAGCAGCATGCCGAAGGAAATCGGCACAAGCAGAAGCGGCTCATATTCTTTAGCAATCGCCAAATACAGGAACACAAGAGCCACAACGATCATGATGTAGTTTCCTACAGTCAGATTGAAGAAGGCTGTCTGTGCGACCAGATTCGACAGGGTTCCAAGTATATCCATTTAATTGCCTCCGTGTAAATCAGTTCAGAGTTGCAAGAAGATCGCCGGATTCTACAGCATCACCCGCTGCTACATTAATGCTTGCCACAGTTCCGTCTTCCGGAGCGACGACCGGGATCTCCATCTTCATGGACTCAAGAATAATAATGTTGTCACCTGCCTTGACACTCTGTCCTACAGAAGCCTCAATTTTGAAAACTTTGCCCGGTACGGCTGCCGCTACTTCAATGCTGCCTGCTGCGCCGGCTGCTGCTTTCGGAGCCGGTGCTGCTGCGGGAGCTGCTGCCGGAGCCGGAGCTGCAGGTATTGCACTCTGGACCGGTGCTGCAGTACCTGCTGTCTCTTCTACTGTGACGCTGTATGCTACGCCGTTTACTGTTATTGTGTAGTTCTTCATTTTTATATCCTCCTGGATTCTTAAAGGCTTACTTTCTGATTGGAATTATGTTCCGAAAAATCAGCGCCACTTGTTAGACTTAACTCTCTTGATGGAACGAACAACAAATCCTTCAACAGGCTTCTCTTCTGCCGCCGCAATTGCCGCCGCGATCACGGCGACCAGGGCAGGATCCATTCCGGGCTCGACAGAAGCCGCTGCAGCCGCTTTCGGTGCGGGTCTTGCCGGGAGTTCTGCTGATTTATCTTCTTTTCTGGTCGGCGGAGTCGTCATCCTGTTTACGAACTTGAAGCAGAAAATGATAAGACAGAGCAGAATCAGAACGGCAAATACAGTGGCGAGACCGATGATCGTGTTGCCGCCTGCGACAGCAAGGCGCTGTCCCATACTCTGCTTGGAATCATCCGAATAATCCGCAATTGTTGTTTTGTATGGTGTTGCGGATTCATCATAAGTGATGGTCATTGCCATCTGAGCTCCGTCTTCACCGGTCATGATAATGCGGCTTGTATATTCATACTTGTCACGCATTGTCTCGTCAACGACCGCTTCAACGCACTGTCCATGAGCGTCAGTGAATGTTTTCCATCGATCGCCGAAATCATTGTCGAATGTCCGGCTGATCAGAACAGAACCCTGCGCCTTATATGCGGCATAGTCATCGTAGCTTACCTGAGAAAGGATAGCTGCGAACTCGCGCTCTGTATAGTCTGCGATGCTGGCAATGTTGGCCTCGCGGATTCGTTCGATCGCTTCCGTCTCGAGCTGAGTAGAGGTCTTCTCGATTCCGCATCCGCCAAAGCAGAGCGCCATCATCATAAGAGCGAGGAGGGCTACTGTCAGTTTCTTAAGATTCTTCATGTATTCCGCCTTTCTCAAATCGTACCATGCTTTTTATTCGGACGATTTTCCCTCTTTGTATAAAGCATTTCAAATGCGCCGATCACATACTTTCTTGTATCGGCATCATCGATGATGGTATCCACATAGCCTCTCTGTGCTGCGGAGGATACATTCTGCTGGAGTGCAGAGTACTCCGCGGCTGTCTTCCTGATTTCTGCAGCTGTGCCGTCACCGACAAGGATCTTGGCTGCCTCTTTGGCATCCATCATGCCGATTTCGGCATCCGGCCAGGCATAAACGAAGTCCGCACCGATGGCTTTTGAACCCATGAGTACATACGCGCTTCCATATGCTTTCCCTGTAACAACAGTGACCTTCGGAACGGTCGCGTCTGCATAAGCAGTAGCCAGTCTTGCTGCCGCCTTAGGAAGCTTCTTTTCCTGGCACTCTGTACGGGAATAGCCCTTAAGGTTTGCGAGTGTAAGGACCGGGATATTGAAGGCATCACAGAAATTGATGAATTCAGAAGCCTTATCAGCGCCGTTTGCACAGATGACATCTGTCTTTCCGCTATTGGCCACAGCACCGATCGTCTGGCCGTTCAGCTTCATAAATCCTGTTACGATGCATTCCGCAAAAGCTTTGCGTGTTTCAAAGAAAACACCATTATCAGCGATCATCGCAAGCATGGAAGCAGCATCCTCTTTATAAGAAGAGATACCTGTGCATGCGCGGTTCAGATCGTCCGTGCAGGCAAGAACCTCCCCGCCATCCTCATTATTGAACGGAAGAAGACCGATAAGGGCTCTGACAGCAGCGAAAATTTCATCTTCTGTTCCGATAAAATCTACATTGCCGACTTCAGCCTGATAAGAAGCTGCGCGGTTATCGATCAGGTCGATATTATTTCCTGTAATTGCATCCGGTGTATTTACGTAAAGCTTACCGTCTGTGCTTTCCATAAAAACAAAATCGGAAATAGCAGGGACAAAGGAAAGACCGCCGCCGCAGTTGCCGCAAACGATAGCGATCTGCGGAACTACTCCGCTTACAAGTACCTGATTCCTGTAGATCTCGCCAAGCGCATTAAGGGCATCTGTGGATTCTTCGAGACGTACGCCCGTAGAATCAAGCATAGCA
>DMAZ01000263.1 GCA_003446335.1 Lachnospiraceae bacterium
ACGGTATGAGTCTTATGTCTCAGGGCCTTAAACTTGCGGCAGGCAATAAACTGCGCTCTATTCTGGAACATGCGACCGCGAACCGTTTTGTTGCTGTATGTGTCGGCATTCTTGTGACCTTACTTGTCCAGAGTTCCTCCGCGACAGACATGATGGTCATCAGCTTTGTCAACTCCGGTCTTATGACTCTCTCACAGGCGATCGGCGTAATCATGGGTGCCAATATCGGTACGACTGTTACCGCTCAGATCACTGCTTTTAATTTAAGTGACTACGCACCTTTCATCCTTTTTGTCGGTGCAGTCCTGTATCTTTTTGTCAAAAAGAACGGTGTGAAATATACTGGAGCCATCATTCTGGGATTCGGAATGCTGTTCTTCGGCATTTCCGTGATCAAATCCGCCATTGTTCCGTTATCAAGAAGTGCTGCATTTATTTCTTTCCTTTCGACATTGGAGAACCCGGCGGCTGCAGTCCTCTTCGGAGTCCTGTTTACGGCAATGCTGCAGAGCTCCTCCTCCTCGGTCGTCATTTTTCAGACTTTTACAGTGGAGGGATTGATCAGTTATGATATGACTGTATATCTGGTCATCGGTGCCGCCATCGGCTCTGTCACTCCGAACCTTCTGGCATCGCTGACGACCAACAGGAACGGCAAGCGCAGTGCCGTGTTGAACCTCCTGTTCAACCTGGTCCGTGCTGCCCTGATGCTCATCCTGGTCACGGTATTCCCGGTCTTCCCCAAAATGATTCAGAATCTTACCCCCGGGGATGTCGGTCACCAGGTTGCAAATACGCATACTATATTTTCAATCCTCGCGGTCATCATCGAATTCCCGTTTGCAAATCAAATCATTGCACTGTCAAAGAAAGTGGTTCCGATCATGCCGGATGAAAGCCGGTCTGTGGAAGACAGAAAGCTCCGTTATCTTGTTCAGACTGAAGATCTGCCCTCATCGGTAGCCATCCAGCAGGCAAAACTTGAGCTTTTAAGAATGGGCGGTCTCGCGAGAGAATGTCTTGATACTGCGATTCGATGCTTTTTCTCTCAAAATGAACGCCTGGCACAATCAGTAGCAGAGATCGAGGAGACAATTGATATTCTTACAGATAAAATCCAGGATCGCCTGATTTCTCTTCGTTCGAACGAATATCCTCCCGATGACGCGAACAGATTATCGCAGCTTCTTCTGGTAGCATCGGATATAGAGCGGATCTCGGATTATGCGGAAAACATTGCAGAGTATGCCGTAACATGCAAAACTCAGAAGGCAGTCATGTCCGATACCGCAATAGGGGAACTTCAGGATATGGGCGATGCTGCTCTGAAATCTATAGACTACTCTCTCCTCATTTTTGAGAGTGAAAATGCAGATACATTATCAAAAGCAGATCTGCTGGAACAGCATGTCGATGATCTGCAGACGAATTGTATAAATGCCCATATTCAGCGTCTGATGAACGAAATCTGTCATCCTGTTGCCGGCGTAATCTTTACAGATATGGTCTCAGATCTTGAACGTTGCTCCGATCATGCGGTCAATATCGCTCATGCACTCATTGATCATACAGATCATGTGGAACACTGAGGTCTGACCCGATCGTAAAAGAATGTGCAGGAGTTTATACGGTTTTGAGTTTCATTCATTACTCAATTGGAAAGGAATATATATGGCTTTAATTTATATTATCGAAGACGATCAGAGTATCCGGGAGATTGAGACGATTGCTCTGAAAAACAGCAATTATAACGTTGTAGCCTTCGACCGGGCTGATAACTTCTTCCGTTCTTTGGAAGAAGTTATTCCGGATCTTGTACTTCTTGATATCATGCTGCCCGATCAGGACGGCTATGAAATCATCCGTACACTCAGAAGTAATCCTTCTACAGCAAAAATTCCCGTAATCATGGTAACCGCGAGGACAACAGAAATAGATCTTGTCAAAGGTCTTGACAGCGGCGCAGATGACTATATACGTAAGCCTTTTTCCCTTATGGAACTGCTCTCCCGTGTGAGGGCACTGCTCCGTCGTACGACAGAGAATACCAACCTGATCTGTGTGGGGGATATCCGGCTGGATCAGGATCGTCATACGGTATATGCAGGCGAAAAACAGATTGATCTCACCTTTAAGGAATTCGAGCTTCTCCGCTTCCTGATGACCAATTCGAAAGTCGTTCTTTCCCGTGAAGCGATCATGCAGGCTGTATGGGATACGAATTATGCCGGAGAGACACGTACAGTGGATATGCATATCAAGTCACTCAGGCGTAAGCTGGGGGCCTGCGGCAGCCAGATCGGTACTGTCAGAAATGTGGGGTATGTTATTTCATGAAACAAAAAATTAATCTGTGCCTGTCCCTTATAGCTTTTGTAGCTGTTCTTTCAGCCACGATCGGTATCACACTGGTCTATTATAACCTGTTCCAGAATCAGGTCAAAAAGGACCTTGCCCTGTACACCCGTCTCCTTGCTGATACCGGTGTCTTCCAGTCTGCTTATGCAGGGACAGAGGATGTCAATGCCTATGTGGAAAGTGCTGCCCTTAAAGAACTGAAACGTGATAATCCGAGGATCACCTGGATCTCGGGCGACGGCACGGTACTTTATGACAATGGGACTGATGTTTCAGGCCTTGCAAATCATCTGGACCGCCCGGAGATCCGAAAAGCCATAGAAAGCGGATCCGGTGAAATTGTACGCCGTTCAGATACATTTAATCTGAATACCTTCTACTATGCCCTTCAATTGGAGGATGGGACCATCCTTCGCACATCTTCTCAGGCAAGCTCCATCACCAGTGTCCTAACCAGCTCCCTTCCCGTTATTGCCGGTATATGTGCGGTTTTTTTTGTGATTTGTATCATTTTAGGACATTTTCTCTCTCTTCATCTTCTGAAACCGCTGTACGTTATGGCAGAAAATCTGGATTCTCCCATAAAGACCCCTGTTTACAGAGAGCTCCGGCCCTTTGCTGACAAAATCCGTACCCAGCATGAGAATATTCTGGAGGCTGCTTCCGTACGTCAGGATTTCACGGCCAATATTTCCCACGAGCTGAAAACTCCTCTGACGGCCATCTCCGGCTATGCCGAGCTCATTGAAAACGGCATGGTGACCAGCGATCAGATGCCGTATATGGCACAGCAAATCCACCATAATTCCAATCGTCTTCTATCTCTCATCAACGACATCATACGTCTGTCCGAGCTGGACCATAAGGAGCTGCCGAGAAAATTCGCACCTGTAGATTTAAAGACCATTGCGGAAAAATGCTGTTCCAACCTTCAGGTCAGCGCGGAAAAGCGCCACCTGTCGCTCTCATGTAAATGTCAGTCCGCTGTACTGTCAGCAGACAGCGATCTCGTGAAAGAGCTGGTCGAGAACCTGATCCAGAACGCGATTCAATATAACCGTGAAAACGGGTTCATCCTTGTACGGACAGGGGTGAAATATGGGTATCCCTTCCTCTCCGTTTTAGACAGTGGGATCGGTATACCGAAGAGCGAGCAGGAACGGATCTTTGAACGTTTTTACAGGGTCGACAAAAGCCGGTCCCGCGAAACAGGCGGTACCGGCCTTGGTTTAGCCATTGTAAAGCATATTGCGGAAATACATGACGCGGAAATCATTGTGGAGAGCGAGGTGGGACAAGGCACATGCATTACAGTACAGTTCAAATCGTCTGTCACTGTCTACAATTCATGATTTCATGAAAACAAAAATATTTGAAGCTGTTACTGATCAACATGCATTCGGACGCAGGTCATGCTTCAGCATTTCCCCACGCAGATCATTCTCCATCTTACCTTTTATGGTCTCGTTATCATAACCGCAGCTGAACAGATAATAGAGCTTCGCGACAGCTGCTTCTGTCGTGATATCATAACCGCTCACGGCACCGGCACTTGTCAGCGCGCTGCTGGTCTCATAGGTGCCGAGGAAAACCGTACCCTGAGGGCACTGAGAACAGACAACGAGTATTGTGCCGTTCTCTGAAGCTTTTCGTATAATAGGCAAAAGTGCGTTTCCGTTACCGGGTATATTTCCCGCACCGAATGTCTCAATGACGATCCCCCGGAGTTTTTCTGTCATTATTGACTCGAACAGAGGAAACTGAATACCGGGAAAAATCTTAATGACTCCAATCGGAACACTCATAAGCGGCTGAAGACGGAGTGATCCTGTCGGTTTGGGCAGGATAGCTCCTTTATTGTAACGGATTTCAATACCAGCCTCAGCAAGCAGAGGGTAATTCGGAGAATGGAAGGCGATCAGCCCATCAGCCGAATATTTCATTGCCCTGTTCCCCCTCATGAGGTGTCCGCCAAAATACAGACAAACCTCATGCACTTTATCATCCGCAGCAATCAAAATAGATGTGATCAGATTATCACGCCCGTCACTTCTCAGCTCACAGAGCGGAATCTGAGAACCTGTGAGGACGATCGGTTTTCCGAGGTTCTCCAGCATGAAAGAAAGAGCCGAGGCTGTGTAAGCCATCGTATCTGTTCCGTGAAGCACAACGAATCCGTCATATTTTTCATAATTGTCAGCGACCAACTCCGCGATCTTGTTCCACTCTTTCACTGTCATATTCGATGAGTCCAGAAGCGGCGTCATCTCATAGAGCTCCCAGTGCGGCATCTCAGGCGAGTGCAGTGCCGGAATCGCATTCAGTGCCAGGCGAAAATAGCCTTGCTCCGGGGCATATCCGTTTTTGGTACGTACCATACCGATAGTACCCCCGGTGTAGATAATCAATATATTTTTCATATTATTTTCCATAATAATCCACCCTCAAATCCCAAGTTCCCGGCATGCCAGCATGTAAACGAGCGGATTAGGACATGCGTCCCTCTTTAAGTGAAGTTCGTCTTCCTTTCCGCGATACTCATAGATTGCTGTTGCTACAGCCGCCGACCTCGAGTTGCCTTCCCAGCATTGAACCAGAAGGATGTCGCATGCAAGTTCTGCCACAAAGTCCTTTAATCCGAAAAAATCGTCCGGCTGTGGCAACGGTCGGCCATAAGGAATCCCCTCCTCATCATATTCCTCCGTCAGATCATTAAATTTCATATGAAGAATGGATACAATATTCGGGTTTTCCGGAAAGG
>DMAZ01000034.1 GCA_003446335.1 Lachnospiraceae bacterium
TGCAGGATATGATGAAGATGTACGGAATGGGAAATGATCCGTCCATGTTCGGAAATCAGGAGACTCTGGTCCTGAATGCAAATCATCCGCTTGTGAAATTTGTTCTGGACAAAAAGGATGATGAGAATACACCGATGATCTGCAGGCAGCTGTATGATCTGGCGGTCATCTCGCATAAGCCGCTCACACAGGAGGAGATGGCTGCATTTGTAAAGAGATCCAATGATATCATGCTTCTTCTTATAAAGTAAAACTGAAAAAAGGCTGTCGAACTGAGTCAATGCATAGCTGAATATGACCGGTACATATAAAAGTACACCGTCATATTATGTTGCTGCAAAGTTCAGTTCGACAGCCTTTTGGGTATTTATTCAGCCGTCTCTGCCGCGATGCCGTACCTCCTGAGGAAACCGCGGACATACACATCCCAGGAAGCGTCGATGGAGCGATCAAGCGAAAAGGTTCGAAGAGCGGTCCCGGTTGTCAGCAGAAGCTTCTTGTTCCGGAAGGAGATATTGAGGTAGAGACCCGCAATTTCGTCCGGATCATTGTTCAGTCCGTTGGACGTCAGGAATTCACCGATGAGCTCCTCGGGAAGCACGAAAACGAACTTGAAGGAAAGGGGAGTGTTCTTGCCCCGGATCAGGGAAAAACAGTACTCTCTCAGCTTGCCCCAGGGTGTAAGTGCCCTGTCATGAAGAACGTTTACGCCATCGGGGTCATAGAAATCCCTCTGCCAGGTCCCGTCTATGGAAAAGGTGCAGAAGGTCGTGATCGTTCCCTCGGAGAGATTCCAGCGGTCAAATGTATTTAAGACAAGAAATTGTTTCATGAACATTTTGGTATCAAGAATATGCAGCGCTATCATTTCTTTTCCTCCGGGTGTGCAGGCTGAGTTATAGTGTATCATAGAAAAGCCATAACTGTCACTTACAGCTACGAATTATGCACAAAGATGTTTTGCTTGAGAACCGATTTCAAGTATGCTACAATTTTAGTGGTTTAAAAAACCACATTTGATGGTTATAAATAAATTAATTACGGAGAAATACGATGAAATTCAAAATCGCAATGGACAGTGCAGGTGAACTGACAGATGATCTCAAGGGAAGGGAAGAATATAGTATTGTTCCGCTTACTCTGATGATCGGTGATGAGGAGATCATCGACGATGGGACTCTCAGTCAGAAGATTCTTGTAAAGAAAATAGCAGACTCTCCCACTTGCCCGAAAACAGCATGTCCCTCTCCTGAAGCGTATCTGAAGGAGTATGACTGTGGTGCCGAGCATATATACGGCGTGACGATTTCCGCAGAGCTTTCCGGTTCTTATCAGAGTGCCGTAATAGCCAGGAATATGTATCTTGAAACACACCCGGATGCCAAAATACACGTATTTAACTCAAGATCCACATCTGTTGGTGAAACGATCGTCGTTCATAAAATTACGGAGATGGAGAACGCAGGCGTCCCCTTTGAGGAGATTTGTGAGACCATCGATGCTTATCTTGTCGAAAAAAGAACATTTTTCACGCTTGATAATCTCGAAACACTTCGCAAGAACGGCCGCCTCAGCAGATTGAAGGCACTGGCCGCCTCCGTCCTTAAAATTAAACCGATCTGCATCGGAAATGAGGAGGGTATTATTGAACAGATCGATCAGGCCCGCGGATCTAACAGAGCACTTATTAAGATGGTCGGTCATATCGTTGACAGAACGGCCAACTCTGAAGAAAAAATTCTCGGGATCAGTTATGTGAACTGTCATGATCGTGCAATCATGGTCCGGGACGCGATCCTGCAGCGAATGAAAGTGCGTGAGGTCATTATGGTGGAGACCGGCGGTCTGTCGACTGTTTATGCAAATGACGGCGGAATCATTGTTGTCATTTGAGTTCCCTCGTGGTATAGTAGGCTTTGTGGCAAAAATGAAAGCCGAAAAAGTTTAAGGAAGGTCGTATCAATGAGCCAGAAAAAGGTTGACGCATATAAGGACTATAAGAAGAATAAGAAGGCGATTCTGAAGAAAGAAAAGCGGGTAGAGAAAATCGAGAAGGGCGTTCTCATCGGACTCTGTGTCGCTTTCGTTGCATGGTTCGGTGTCTCGGCTTACCAGACAGCTACCAGACCGGCAGAAGGTGAAGAAAATGCTGTGACTTCTACGGAAGTCAATATGACGGATTATATGGAATATGTGAATGGTCTTTCATATGGATATTGATCATAACGAAATCAGGAGAGAGCCTTTTGGGCTCTCTTTTTTGTCGCACTCCTGCGACGGGTCCGAGATGACCTTTCTTAGGCGGGCCTTCTCACGCTGAGTTGAAAAAGACCGTCCGGCAGGAACGGTCCGCAAGAGTTAAAAAAAGACCGTCCGGCAGGAACGGTCCGCAAGAGTTAAAAAAGGACCGTCCGGTAGGAACGGTCCTTAAGAGTTCGGATTATAACTTAACTACGTTGGCAGCCTGCATTCCGCGAGCACCCTGCTGAAGGTCAAATGTTACCGCCTGGCCTTCATCGAGTGACTTGAATCCTTCTGCCTGAATAGCGGAAAAATGTACGAATACATCATTTCCGTCTTCACCGGTGATAAAGCCGTAACCTTTTTCGGCATTGAACCACTTCACAGTACCCTTGTTCATTAATGATCCCTCCATAAATATATTTACATTTTTTAGATCAGACGTTAAGGAAAACAAAATCACCTGTCGCCGGGGAAAATATAAATGTAATATAGACCCGGCTAAAAGGTGAATCTACCGTATATTCCATATATCTTTACCAAAATGCATTATAAACTTGCACGGCGTATACGTCAAGTGAAAACGCCGATTTTTCTTGATTTTATCAGCATTTTCGGCATTTCGGAAAGTGATGGAACTGGCACATTGTACTTGTTGAATTAAAGAATTGTTTCGTGTATGATAAAGACACATGGGTCGCTTGCGCGATTGTCACTTATTATGCAGCAGGGTAACGTAAAACCGGGAGATATCATATGATAGGAAAACTGATAACCAATATCAAGAAGACGGAAGCACCAATTGTAGTCGGTCTGGATCCCATGCTCGGGTTCGTTCCGGAGTATATAAAAACGGCAGTGATCAAGGAGAAGGGTGAGACACTGGAAGCGGCGGGAGAAATCATATACCGCTTCAATGAGGGGATCGTGGAGGCAGTCTGTGATCTGATTCCCGCGGTGAAACCGCAGATCGCGATGTATGAACAGTTCGGAATACCGGGTCTGATCGCATTCCGGCGTACAGTTGAATTGTGTAAGTCCAGAGGCCTTGTCGTTATCGGTGACGTGAAGAGAGGAGATATCGGCTCTACGTCTGCTGCCTATGCGACTGCACATCTCGGAAAAGTTAAGATCGGCAGCAGTATGATCGCACCGTTTGACGAGGATTTTGCTACCGTCAATC
>DMAZ01000089.1 GCA_003446335.1 Lachnospiraceae bacterium
AGGTATTGATCGCCGAATAAATGACGTCATTCTTTTTGCAGGCATTCTTCAGTCCGTTATTCGCGATCTGCAGACCGTAGCGAAGCGTTGCATTGGTCAGTGCGATCGTCGATGTCCGGGAGACGGCACCCGGCATATTCCCGACACAATAATGAACAACACCTTCCTCGATAAAGATCGGGTCATCATGTGTTGTTATATGGGAAGATTCACCGCAGCCGCCCTGATCGATCGCGACATCAACGAAGACAGCTCCGTTCTTCATTTCAGACAGATACTTTCTCTTGAAGAGCTTCGGGGTTGCGGAACCCGGGATCAGAACACTGCCGATGACAAGATCCGCATCTCTGACAGCTTTTTCGATATTGCCATCCGTTGATACCAGTGTCTGGATCCTGGCACCGAAAATCTCGTCCAGATACTCAAGACGCTTCAGATTAATATCAATGATCGTGACATCCGCTCCGATACCGACTGCGGCCCGGCAGGCATTGGCACCGACTGTGCCCGCACCGAGAATGACAACTTTCCCCTTCGGTGTGCCCGGGACACCTGCCAGAAGGATCCCTTCTCCGCCAAACTTCTTCTCCAGGTATTTTGCGCCTTCCTGAATACTGAGGCGTCCGGCGATCTGACTCATCGGAATGAGGAGCGGCAGACTTCCGTCTCTCTCTCTGAGCGTCTCGTAGGCAACACCGGTCACCTTATGTCTGAGCAGCGCTTCTGTCTGTTCCGGGTCCGGAGCAAGATGAAGATAGGTATAAAGTATAAGTCCTTTATGAAAACTGTTGTATTCCTCCGGAAGAGGTTCCTTGACCTTGACCATCATTTCCGAGTTATCCCAGACGGCCTCACTTGACTCATACATTTTGGCTCCGGCTGCTTCATATTCATCATCCGTAAATCCGGATCCGAGACCTGCGCCCCTCTCGATCAGAACTTCATGCCCGGCGGCAACATATGCTTTTACATTGTCCGGTGTAAGTCCGACACGGAATTCATTATTCTTAATTTCTTTAACACATCCGACTTTCATAAAAACACCTCCTCTGTTTCACAGGCTTTTCTGATCATATTATAGCAAAATTCACTAAATACGTCACTCATTTTCATGGTACAGACTTGTCCCAAAAAGTGTTTTATGTCTTGCAAACAATATTTTCTGTGCTAATATTAAACCTGTTGACATGTTGTTTTCAAAGTCTTACCGATGCAGAAGGAGGTGGTTTCATGAGTGACATAAGCAGTGACGGTCCTTATCCTAATCAACCCATGAAAACCACTTTTTGCGCAAAGGAGGACTTTATGCGATGGATGAAATAAAAGAGATAAACGAAGAATATCTTCGTGAACTGCTCTCGGCAAAAAAATACAAAGAGCTTCGCGAGACCCTGTCCGAGATGAATACCGCCGATATCGCCGCAATCATGGATGAGATGGAGGATGAGGATTCTCTCAGGATCTTCCGCATTCTTCCGAAAGATATGGCTGCAGACGTCTTCTCGGATCTGGAATTAGATGACCAGCAGTATATCATCTCCTCCCTGTCCGACAAGGAAGCGTCCAACATCATCGATAACATGATGGCCGACGATGCTACAGACCTTCTGGAAGAAATGCCGGCCAATGTCGTCAAGAGAATTCTTGCAAACGCTCAGCCGGAGACCCGGGCTGACATCAATCATCTGCTTCGCTATCCGGAGGATTCCGCGGGTAGTATCATGACGGTCGAGTATATCGACCTGCTCGAGACGATGACGGTCGAAGGCGCCATAAAACGTATCAAGCGTATCGGACTTGATTCCGAAACCATCAATATCTGCTACGTCCTCGACAAGCGGAGAAAGCTGGTCGGTACCGTCGCGCTCCGCTATCTTCTTCTGAAATCAAGTGATGAACTGATCGGCGACATCATGAACGATAATGTCATCAGTATCAACACGCTGACCGACCAGGAAGAAGCGGCCCAGATGTTCAAGAAATACGACTTTACCGCCATGCCCGTTGTGGATAACGAATATCGTCTCGTCGGTATTATCACGATCGACGACGTTGTCGACATTCTCGAAGAAGAGGCCACCGAAGATATTGAAAAGATGGCCGCTATCATCCCGACCGACAAACCTTATTTTAAAGTCGGTATATTCGAGACTTACCGGAAGCGAATGCCCTGGCTCCTGCTGCTCATGATTTCCGCCACGTTCACCGGTGCGATCATCACGAGTTATGAGGAGGCCCTCGCATCCTACGTCGTACTGACGGCCTACATTCCCATGTTGATGGACACCGGCGGAAATGCAGGCTCCCAGGCCAGTGTTTCCATTATTCGTGGTCTCTCACTCGGTGAAGTGGAATTTGAAGATATCTTTCGCGCCATCTGGAAGGAAGTGCGCGTAGCTGTTCTGTGCGGTCTGACTCTTGCCACGACCAATTTTGTCAAGCTGATGCTTTTGGACCGCCTTGAATTGAAGATTGCAGCGATCGTCTGCATCACACTGGTGCTCGTTGTTACATTTGCCAAACTGGTCGGTTGCTCTCTGCCGCTGATCGCGGCCAAGATCGGCTTCGACCCGGCCGTTATGGCTTCACCGCTGATCACGACGATTGTCGACGCGATCTCACTGTCTATATATTTTGCACTCGCCACCAATATACTGCATATTGCGACCTGACGAAGGCCTGCCGCTGTATTTGCTGCATGGCAAAAATCTGATAAATATATCTTTTCATGTATACAAGGTGCAGTTCCTGCACCTTGTTCTTGATTTGTCCCTCTTTCCCCTGTATTATATTAGGAAGTGTCCCTTTTCATGACATATACTACACAGATACCCGTATCTGTAAGACCGATGAGCAGTCAGAGGAGACACATGGAGGTTTTTTATGCTTGAACTAAAAAACGTCGGCTTTGTAGCCGATGACACAGTTGAAATACTGAAAGATGTAAGTCTTACGATCGATGAACGTTTTGTTGCTATTACCGGTCCTAACGGAGGCGGCAAATCCACACTGGCGAAACTGATCGCCGGCATCTACGAACCGACCAGCGGACAGATCCTGCTCGATGGTGTCGATATCACACATATGAGTATTACTGACCGTGCAAATCTCGGCGTGTCCTACGCCTTCCAGCAGCCGGTGCGCTTTAAAGGTCTTCGGGTGCGTGACCTGCTTCGCCTCGCAGCGCCCAAAAATACGACACTGACCGATGCCTGCAATTTTCTCAGTCAGGTGGGTTTATGCGCAAGAGATTATATCGACCGTGAAGTAAATGACAGCCTCTCCGGAGGTGAACTGAAACGTATTGAAATTGCCATGGTACTGGCGAGAGG
>DMAZ01000039.1 GCA_003446335.1 Lachnospiraceae bacterium
TAACGCATCATGAGCACGTCATCCGCCGCGTAATCTCCTTTCAGGATCATCGGGATCCTGCATCCGATATAGATCCGCAAGGCGGTAAGCACAGCGCCCGCTGCAATAATAAGGAGAAGCGGGAGCTTATGCGGGCCCCCACTGTTTCCGTCTCTTTCCTTCATGCCTGCCATCTTCTACCTTCTACCTTCTACTTCTTTTTGTGCGCACCCGCCGTCTTTCCTCTTCACCTTCACATCCGTCTTGTCCCGGGGTGCCGTTCGCGGGACCGTCCCCTGCTTTCCGGAAGCTCTCACCTCCGGTACATGGCATCGCGCGGGGCGCATCTCCAGCTTCCGCTCGCGCCGCGGTTCCCGTTCTGTATGGCCCCGGACAGCGACTCCGTGTAGAACTCGTCGTGAACGAACTCCTCGACATTGTCAAAATAGGAATACGCAAATCCCCCCGAATGCGCGACCAGACTCTCGGCATCGGGATCGACAGCCCCCATCTCTCTCATATAACCCTCGAATTCTCTGAGGTCCGCGGGATCAAGATCCGAACCGCCGTATCCTGCTGCCCCGTTCTCATACAGGCTTGCGCCGTTATACTCTATTCGCTGTACTCCGCGTCCGACCCCATCGGCAAAAACGCCTTCCAGCTTATAATAATCCGCAAAGATACAGCGTTTTCCGTCCTGCTCCGACGTGAACAGGCTCAGCTCATTGTTCCAGCCGCCCATGTGGGAGGAGGACGCCCACGCCGCATTCATGTCAACATTCAGGTCCAGACGGGACTGCTCTGTGACCTGTCCGTCGGAAGCCTCGTACATGATCAACTGCACACCGTAATTTCCATCCAGCTTTGCTGCGCAGAGCTCGGAAACGCCATCCTCATCGAAGTCCCCGATCGTATAGCCCATATACGCATCCGCCGGAAGATTTCCGTTATCCCGATTTAATTCATATCCGCTCAACTGGGCAGAGACCTGATACGTATTGCCGTACATATATGACTGCTGTTCCGCATACGCAGTCAGGGCCTCCGTCACGGCTATATTCGGATCATCCGCTTCCAGGACCACCGTGTCTATGGTGTGCTGTTCATATTCGATCTGAACAGTTTCTTCCATGGCAGCGTAGTCATCCTTCGTGACGTTCATATGATACTCCGCGGGGCATATGACTTCGCTCGCGATGCCGTCGGCATCTGTCTGCATCTGATAGGCGCGGTTCTCATTTGCGACCGAAACACTGGCACCGGGAAGAGGCGCTCCGGAAGCATCGGTCACAAGAAGCTGTGTCCGTCCGAACCTGCTCTCGCACAAAGTATCATCGCCGGTGATCTCCTGCGCTTTTTCATAGTCATTCCAGGCATTCTCATAATCTCCCATCGCGAGGTACGTGTCACCGCGGCCGGTGTAGGCGGCATCTGCCATCGGGTCGATGTCAATTGCATCCGTGAACGCGCGCAGGGCCTTCTCGTAATCCATGCTGAGAAGGTACTTGTTGCCGAGATTCAGCTTGCGGTCCAGCCTGATCCCGCTGTTCGTCACAAGGCGGACGAAAAGAAGGATGGAGGCGCAAAGTACAATATTCAAAAAGATAATGATGCCGATCAGCGCTTTTCGTTTCATTGGACTGCTCCCCACCAAGAAGAATAAACTACCCTTCAGTATAACCCATGCAGCATATATTTCGAAACATTATTTTCATTACGACTTTTCAGCTGAATATACGGGCAGACCCCTCCGAGTTCAGGAATGCCTCAGCGTTCCTGCCGCGACGTACACGCGTACTTCATTCACAACGAGTCACGAGTATTGCGCGGTAAAGAATGAAAATATGATATGATAGTAATAAATTCTACAAAGCTTCAGCGATACCGATTATCAGATAAAGAATCAGACAAAGGAGAACGCCATGAAGAAACTCACAAAAAGGATCATAAGAAATCCCCTGAAAAAGTCCTGTATTCTCTTTACCGCTGCCCTTCTCATATTCTCGGCAGGTCTTTGCGCCTGCGGTGCAAAAAGAGAGCCCGGGACCGAAATTTCAATCGAAAACGAAAACATCTCGATCCACACCGAAAACAGCTCGCTCAAGCTTGACCTGATCGGAAACCCTTCCACCGGCTACGAATGGGCTGTCGAAGTTGAGAAGGCGGATCTGCTTGCACAGACTGACTTTACCGTCGCCCCCGTTAAAAATGACACGTCAGAGGAAGAGCTGGTCGGCGGCCCCTCGCTCTATCAGTATACCTTCGAGGCCTCCGGGGACGGGACGACAGAGCTCACGCTGAAATACGCGCGCAGCTGGGAGACGACGCCCGATGACATCGAGTATACATACAAGGTAAGAATCGAAAAGGGAATCATTAAAGAGATTGCGTAAACACACAGCCTGCGATCCCGGAAAAAAGGGGCCGCCGCACAAAGGTATGATCCCGCTGTCTACAGCAGACGGTATTTGCAAATGTCTGCTGTCGATAGTGGTGACATTACCCGGTGCGAGCAGCCCCTTCATTCTCTATTTCTTTCCCTTAAAATGCAGGCACAGCATCGTGATATCGTCGAACTGTGGTGCCTTCTGGACAAATGCATCCACCTCAGACCTCACTCCTCTCAGGATCTCCTCCGGTGTCCCGTCCGCATATTTATTGAGTGCCTCGATCATACGATCGGTCCCGAAAAGTTCCTGATCCGCATTCGAAGCTTCCGCCACGCCGTCCGTATACAGATAAATCATATCGTCCGGATCAAGATGTCTCTCATAGGTATTGAATTTCATTCCTTCCAGACCGCCGAGAACAAAATTGTGTCTCTCGACGACCAGCTCGAAGCAGCCGTTGCGGCGGATCGCGGGATGTTCGTGGCCGGCATTTGCATACGTCAGCCTTCCCGTCGTCACATCCAGAATACCGAGCCATACCGTGACGAACATATCCTCCTGATTGTTGCTGCAGAGCGCGTCGTTGACTTTCTCGAGGATCTCTCCCGGCGTTCCGCCGGTGCTTGCCCTGTCGCTGATCAGGATCTTCGATGCCATCATAAAGAGCGCAGCCGGCACGCCTTTGCCGGAAACGTCCGCCATGACAATGCCCAGATGATCCTCATCGATCAGGAAGAAGTCATAGAAATCGCCGCCGACCTCTCTTGCGGGATCCATCGTCGCGTAAATGTCGAATTCCTCCCTGTCAGGGAATGCCGGGAAGATACAGGGAAGCATGGCTGACTGGATCCTGGTCGCGATCCCGAGCTCCGTATTGATGCGTTCGCGCTCCGCGGAGACAATGGAAAGCTTCTCCATATAGACGTTCAGCCCGATCTCCATCGTGCGCATCGAATTGATCAGATCCCGGATCTCCGTGACATACCCGCCGTCAATTCCCTTGAAGAACTTTGTGGAGACCCGATCGCCCTTGGCATAGGTATAATTATAATCCCGGGCGGCCTGCGTCAGTTCACGGATCGGAGCAATTCCTCTCTTTGCGGATCGAATGGTTCCCCATGTCACAAAAGCCGCTACGGCAGACATCAGGATCAGGGTCATTACAAGGAACCATCTGTGCCCCGCGACTACCTCGTCAATATTGATGTCTATTCCAAGATAACAGATGATGTCGCCGTTCTCATCGCGGATCGGCTGGTAGTCATAGTAGAACAGTCCGCGCACGGAATCATAGTTCAGGGAAGCCTTATAATCATGCTCCTGACTGAAGATATTCATGGACTTGACCGAAATAAAATCGATAGTCCCGGGCATATAGGAATAATGCGCTTTTTCTTCGACGTATCCGTCCGCAAGATAGATGATCCTTTTGTTCTTCAGATCCACGTCCATAAAATAAATCGACTGGATATTTTCGAACGCGCGGTTTATCTGATATGTGAACTCCCGGAGATATTGATACTCAGGCATATCCAGGATCTTCTCAAATTCTTTCTCATACACATGCATCTGCGCCTTATAGCTACTCTGATCCGTATCCTCGATCTTCCCGACATGAAGCTGTCCGTAAATATCCATGACAGCCTCGTCCACTTTTTTGAGCTGTTCCCTGTCAATTCCCAGATCGACCAGACGATTACAGTCACCGATCGTCTTATTGAAGGTCCTCGCGGCCATTCTTGTGTAGGCGCCGCCGCCTACGAGCATGGCAGCAATCGTCATCAAGATTGCTGAAATCCTCATGATCCTGGCAAGCAGCCTGTCCAGAGTGATGGTTTTCGTTTTCTTCTTTCCATTCATGCTCGGAAACAGTTCCTTTCATCTTGTACATGTCTGAAACTCTCG
>DMAZ01000030.1 GCA_003446335.1 Lachnospiraceae bacterium
CAGGCAAGAGAATATAATCAAAGACTCTACGTACCATCGGTGCCGGATGCCTTCTCGATCCGGGACGGGATCAGGAATCGGGAGTATGAGTCTCTTCTGAATGTGCACGAAGACGGCATGATGGGGTACGTTGAGATCCCTGTTATCAAAGTCGAACTCCCGGTTTACCATTACACGACGGAGGAAGTACTGCGCCAGGGGGCAGGACATCTGCTCGGCAGTGCGCTGCCCGTCGGCGGGAACCGCTCGCACTGTGTCATTTCAGCGCACAGAGGTCTGCCGAACGCCGTCATGTTCACGGATCTTAACCTGGTAGAGGAGGGGGATCGTTTTTATTTTCATGTTCTGAATCAAACGTTGGCCTATGAAGTGGATCAGATCCTTGAGGTCCTGCCGACGGAGGTGGAGAGTCTGTCGGCTGTGAACGGAAAGGATTATGCAACGTTAATTACCTGCACCCCTTACGGAGTCAATACACACAGGCTTCTTGTCAGGGGACACAGAATAGAATACAGCGAGGCCGTTCATGTTGAGGATCAGACGGTTTCCGAGAGGAGAGATCCCAACAGGCTCCTTTATCAGGTCCTCAGTGTAATAGCCGGACTTGCGATCTCAGGTATCATTATCACTATCCAGGCGGTCATAGGAAGGCGGAAAAAGAAACGATCAGGCGGACCTGACCTGAAGAATTACAGGGAAGATGGAAAAGAAGAATAAAAGAAATAAACTGAAAAGAAGGCTGAAGACTTTTCTTCTGACCATATTGTTCCTGATCGGTATGGGAATAACCTTTTACCCGGTCGTAAGTAAGACCTGGAATCAGTATCGTGACAGCAGGCTCATATCTGATTATGAGGAGGCTGTCCGGACAATTCCCGAAGACAGATACGAATCGATCCTCAGAGAGGCACGAGAGTATAATGAGCAGCATTTGTCAAATAATATTGTCGACGCCTTCAACCAGGATATCGGAGATTATATCCTTACCCATCCGTATGATACTCTGCTGAACCCGACCGGAAACATGATCATGGGATCTGTTGAAATCCCGAAAATCAATGTTTCGCTTCCGATCTATCATGGGATCGGATCGGATGTTCTGGAAAAAGGGATCGGCCATATCGAGGGGACGAGTCTTCCGATCGGAGGCGCAAATACGCACACCGTGCTGGCCGGTCACAGAGGTCTGCCGGGAAGACAGCTGCTGACCGATCTGGATCAGGTCGATTTGAATGATTTTTTATATCTGAAAATCCTGAATGAGACACTGGCATATAAAGTCGATCAGGTCACGGTGGTGGAACCGCATGAGACAAAGGGCCTGGCGATTGAGACCGGACAGGATCTGGTCACGATCGTCACCTGTACGCCATACGGCGTCAATTCACACAGACTTCTGGTCAGGGGGCACAGGATTCCGTACGTGGAACAGGAAAAAGAGATTTATGAGGCTTTGAATACGCCGGAGACCGGTCGTGAGGAAAAGCTTCTGATGATAGGACTTGGTATATTTGCCATCCTCGTCATTTTTATGCTCCTGGTTCAGAAATTGCGAAGTAGAACGCAGGGGTAAATACCTTGTTAATAGAGGGAGGGAACAATGATTAACCGGATCAGACACAAGATTATCTGCTTATGCTTAATACTCTGTTTTGCGGCGCTTCCTCAGGCGGTATATGCGTGGGAAGGCGACGAAGAGCCGGCTGATATGACCGTCTCTCTTGTATATGAAGAGGGCGACGGCAAGACGGCAGAAAAAATACCTTTGGAAGGTGCAAATGTACTTCTTTTCAAAGTGGCCTCCCTGGCCCTGGAAGACGATAACTTTCAGTATATTCTGGAGGAATCCTATGCCGATACCGGGCTGGATCTCAATACCATGACTGCAGCGAAGTCTCTGGACGCAGCAAAGCTGTTGGAGCAGGTCATCAGAGATAAGGGGCTGGAACCTTATACTTCCGGAGTTACGGACAGCAACGGTCAGGTCACCTTTACGGGACTGGAGCCGGGAATGTATCTCGGAATCCAGGAAGAGAAAGTAATTGTAAAAAATAAATCGGTCTTCTTCGGTGCGTCACTGTGGATGGTGCCTGAAGGGGAACAGGATGATAACGGGGTCATAACGTGGAATTACAGCGTTACGGTCTACCCGAAGGTGGCTCCTGAGATAGAGGATACGCCGACGCCGACCCCGACGTCTACGCCGACCCCGACGCCTACTCCGACCGTGACGGCAACGGCAACACCGCCGGGGAAAAATACATCTCCGCCGCCGCGAAGCTCCACGAAAACGCCGACGCCTAAACGTTCGGTCACTTCGCCTCCTTCTTCCGGAAGGACGACATCGGATACCCGAAAGGGTACGAATGTAAAGACGGGCGACCAAAGCAGGATCGAGCTGTTTGCCTGTCTGGTAATCATTTCTCTTTTTGTAATAGGTATGGTCTTTATTCGAAAGAGAAACAAAAAGAAATAAAAAAGTAAAGTGAATTGAAATTCTGGAGTTATTCATTCTCTTCTACATAGTTTTGCTCCTTTTCTTTATATAAAAGCCGCTGGTGCGTTTGGCGCAGAAGCGGCTTTTATCATGTTGTCGTGTTTGTTGGTCGGTGGTTATTTGAATATTGATATAATAATTTTAAGGGAACCAGGTCTTGCTCTCGAGACGACAGCACGGGATTTATGTCAGCGTCAGCTGAGAGAAATGTGCCGGCTTGCTGAAGGTCTTTAAAGAGCCTTCAAGAAATGAGGGGGTGGATATACATGTATGAAAATGAAGAGAGCTATAT
>DMAZ01000068.1:0-3423 GCA_003446335.1 Lachnospiraceae bacterium
GTCATTTATTCGGCGATCAATACCTATGACGGTAAGATCACTTATAAGGGTGTTGCCGAATGCTATCCGGATTACCCGTATGCAGATATCAGAGATATTCTCTGATATCTTTCAAAGCGAATTGCTGTGCATTCCCGCGTGCCTGTGCATACGGAACAATGCCTCAGTGAAGCGTTTTACAGCTGAAAAATAACAGGGGCTGCCGCATCAGTCAGCATCACCATTACATATAGCCGGCATTTGCAAATATCGCCTGCTGTGTGTAGCGGTGTTCTGTCCGGATGCGACAGCCCTTTTTATTCGAAAATCAAACAGGTCAGTGCACACGAGCTGCCCGGAATCTGTTCCCGGAGGAATTATGATGAAAGTTCTCCGTCAGCCGGAAAACATTGTTAACAAGATGATAGAACGGGTCGGCAGATGTAATAAAAATGACTGCAGCTGATATGAATACGCAAAGCCCCAGCAGAATTACACCGTCGCCGAGGTATTCGTACAGATCAAGATATTTGAAGACATCTCTTATCAGACGATGCACAACGTATATGCTGAGTGTCCGTCCGCCGATATATGTGAAGAGAAACTTTCTTCTCGGTATGATGCCTAAAAAAGACACTGTCATGACAGCCGAGACGAAATACCATAATAAGCGGTATGCACACCCGGCGGCACCGGTAAGATCGAGTTTTGAGTAAGAACTCTTCGCATAGATTATCTTCAGAAAATCCGACAAGACGCTTTGTCTGAAGAACAGGAAAAGAAAGACTGCAAGCAGAATACCGGCAGAAAGGAGTCTGCTGCGTTTGCCGATCTTCTGTATCCAGGCACCGTCAAAATAGTAACCGGCCAAAAATGCGGGGAAGAACACGATCGTACGGGATAATGATAAGAAAGAACCCAGCCCGGAGACCAGACCGCACATAATTCCCAGGACAATCGAGAGAGTAAGCGAAATGACCGGCCGCGCCCGCGAGATAAAAGGAATCAGCAGATACCAGAAGAACATGGCTGCCATATACCACGGCGCTCCTGTGATCTTGAACAGTATTCTGAGCCTGATTCCATGTGTGAAAATGAATTCGATTATCTCGATACATATCGTAAAAAAGACAAAGGTGATCAGGAAACCGGCCAGTTTATTTCCTTTTCCGCTTTTTCGGACATAGCTCTTAGAAGAGTATCCCGATACGAACACGAAAGCCTGCATATGAAAAAGATAGATCCAGTAAAACAGTGCTTTCACGAACGGACCCTCGGATGATTTTACGGGCATAAGAAAATGTCCCAGAACGACAAGGAACATGAGTGCAAGTTTTAAATTGTCCCAGTAAGGGTCACGACGTTTTTCCATGATTTTCCTTCAGGCAGGGCTGCCTGTCCCGGTTGCAGTTTATCAGATGCCTTTGAGGGTGCGCAGGGATTCGGTCGGTAATTATGTCAGCTGACGCTGGGCAGAATCCTGTACTTTTGCCTCCAGACTCATACTTTAGCAAAATCATGGGATGAGTACAAAGCATTATAGATATAATTTGTGCCAGATGTTGCCTTAATCATTCTCTGTGATCCCTGTCAAAACGGATCAGATCTTTCACGACCTCGGAGGCGATGATCAGACCGGCGGTCGTCGGAACAAAGGCGTTGGAACCGGGAGGTATTTTTCCTTTCGGAGTCGCGTCTTTATCTGTCCGTGTATTCGCTGTCAGCGGCTTCATGGCCGGCTCTTTTGAGTAAACGACCTTGAGCTTTTTTATGCCCCTCTTCTTTAATTCCCGCCTCATGACTTTAGCAAGCGGACATACAGATGTCTTGTATATGTCTGCCACTTCAAGTGCGGTCGGATTCATCTTATTGCCCGCACCCATGCTGGAAATGACAGGAACGCCGGCTTCCTCCGCCTGCATGATGATCTGGATCTTCCCGGTGACTGTGTCTATGGCATCCACCACATAATCGTAGGTCGTGAAATCGAACCGGTCTGCAGTATCCGGGAGAAAGAAACAGCGGTGCTTTGTGATCTTAAGATCCGGATTGATATCCAGAAGCCTTCTCTCTGCAACGTCGACTTTATATTCTCCGATTGTTCCCGTCGTAGCCAGGATCTGACGGTTGATGTTCGAAAGGCAGACTGTATCATTATCCACAAGATCAATGGCGCCGACCCCGCTGCGCGCAAGGGCTTCGATCACATATCCGCCCACTCCTCCTACGCCGAAAACAATTACATGGGCGTTTTTAAGGATGTTCATTGCATTGTGACCGAGTAGAAGCTCGGTCCTTGAAAATCTTTCTGACATATTATCCTCCGAAAGAAAATGTTTGAGATCCATATGCTGTCCGGCAGCATTATTGATATCTATTTCTGGTTTTTCGTGATTGGAATGCTTCGTAAAAATCAGTATAACATAGTTCAATTTTTTGAGACAGGAAAAGCGAAAGGTGTGAAAAACTTGCCTGAAAAGACCGGTTCGTGGTATTATATCGCGGATATGCAATTAAGGACGCCTCGGCGTTCCTGCCACGACCGCGCACGTCTGCGAACGTGCGCATGGAATTCAGGGGAGAAGAGAAATGGGAAGGACGCTCACCAAAAGAGAAGAACTGTCGCACACTCTGATGCTCATCGTCTGTGCCATGATATGGGGCAGCGCTTTTGTTGCGCAAAGTATAGGTGCGGAATATGTCGGTCCCTTCACATTTCTTGCGCTGAGGAACTGGGTCGCTGTCATTTTTCTTCTGCCGGTCATTATGGTCAGGGACAGGATCATAATTATGCGGGGAGGTATCTCTGAGGCCCCCCGGAACCGATATCAGTGGAGAAGACTGATTCTTGGCGGGCTGCTCTGCGGTCTGTTTCTTTTCCTTGCAAGCGCGGCCCAGCAGATCGGCATCGCGTCGACAACGACCGCGAAGGCTGGCTTCATAACCGCGCAATATGTCATTATTGTTCCGCTTATATCATTATTCTTCGGCAGAAGGGTAAGACCGAAGATATGGATCTGCGTTCTTCTGAGCGTAATCGGGCTCTATCTGCTCTGTATAAACGGACCGCTTGAACTTGGCAAAGGAGATTCGATCATATTGGTCAGTGCTTTTCTCTATGCGTTTCAGATCATGAGTGTGGACCACTTCTCACCTGCGACAGATCCGGTCCGGCTTTCCTTTGCACAGTTCTTGACGACCGGACTTCTGGCTACATTCTGTATGTTGATCATGGAGCCGATCACAATGAATGCTCTTAGAGCGGCAGCCGGTTCCATCCTTTATGCGGGTCTTATGAGCAGCGGTGTTGCCTATACCCTGCAGATCGTAGGACAGCAGAATCTGAACCCGACGATCGCCTCCCTGTCCATGAGTCTGGAAAGCGTCTTTTCGGCTATTTCGGGATGGATCGTGCTCGGTCAGGTACTGAGCGCCCGTGAGATG
>DMAZ01000068.1:3592-7008 GCA_003446335.1 Lachnospiraceae bacterium
CAAGAACGCAGAGGCGTTCTTGAAAAATTGAAAATACAGCTATTCTCTCTATAATAATGGAATCGTGCGGATAAAAAGAGGGGGCGTCGTGAGACGGCCCCTTTGCGATGTTCCTTTATTTTGCTGTAGAAGATGTATCAGCGGGTGTGGAGGTATCCTGTGCCGCTGAAGAGTCGGAAGCCGCGGCGGCATCATCCGCAACAGAAGTATCTGCCGGCTTTTCTGCAGCAGCATCCGGTGTTGCCAGAAGTATGGCTGTCTGTCTGGCGGTGATTGATTTTATATAGCTTTCCGGCATTCCGGCAGCCAGGGCATCCTCGATCGTCTTGTATCCGAAGACCTGAAGGAGACTGGACATGGTCGTTGTATACTCGTCGGATTCTTCCGTTACGTTTTCGGCTTCCATGACCGCTTTGGAAACGAGCCATGCCCGTGCTTCGGAGCGGGCCTGCATATCGAGATCAATATTGTTCGCCGCTACAAAATCATCCAGTGTCTGACCGTTGTTCTCCGCACTGATCTTATAGATTTCCTTGATGTATTCCGATGCGCTGTCATAGACATCTTTCGGGAAAGCGCTGATCGTGGCGGTGTTCGTAAAGTCTGTAAAAGCAGTTGCTACAGTGCCGTTTGAAAGACTGTGGATCGTAACGACCCAGTCGGTATCTTTGCCGGCAAGAGTCTCTTCCGCATAATTTTCCGGGAACGGAATCGTGAATTCAACTGTCTCACCTGACTTGTGCCCGATCAGGGCATCCTCGAAACCTGCTATGAAGGTGCCGGATCCCAGCTGAAGATCAAAATTGTCAGATGTCATGCCATCTCTCGGAGCATCTTCGCCTACGACGGTACCCGCGAAATCGATATTGGCAGTCATGCCTTCTTCCGCTGTGGTTCCCTCCGGATAAGTGACCTGCAGATTTTTATAATCGCCGATCGTGACAAAATCGGAAGCCTTTCCGTCCGCCAGATTTTTGTCGGAAATCTCAAGGTCCATATCCGCTTTGGCTGTTTCGCTCGGTTCGGGGGCACTGGTCTCGGCTTCTTCTTCATACACCTCGCCTTCGACCGATTCGGTAAGAGATTCATCGGCGGGTTCCGCAGCGGTACTGCCGTCTGAAGAATTCTGAGACGCGGAGCATCCGGATAATGCAAATGTAAGCGCGAGCGCACATACAAGCAGTTTCTTTTTCATACTATCCTCCTGAATATTCAAATCATAATGTCTGGTAGCATCTTTTTCGGTCTGAACAGAGTTGTGAGTTCTGTAACATCTTACCGCCTTGCACGAAAAATAGCAACCATAATAAAATGAAGGAAAACTAAATTCTCCCGGTCACACTTTACAGATTTATATCCGGAGAATAGAATAGCAATTAGGATGCGCTTTATTCACTGAAAGGAAAATCAATGAAACGATTTGGTAAGACTTTACTTGTACTGCTGAAATGGATCCTGCTCGCCTGCCCGGCAGGCATCGTGATCGGAGCTGTGACCAGCCTGTTCGCTTTTTCGATCGCGCACGTTACGGAGTTTCGTCTGGAACATACATGGATGCTGTTCGGTCTGCCCTTTGCCGGACTGCTGATCGTGTTCCTCTATCGAGTGACCGGACGAGGAGATGACAAAGGGACCAATACGGTCATCATAGCAGTTCGCGAAAAGAAAGACATACCGCTTGTCAACGGTCCTCTTATTTTTGTGGCAACTGTGCTGACACATGCCTTCGGCGGTTCTACCGGTCGTGAAGGCGCGGCACTTCAGCTGGGCGGAAGTATCGGGGACTTTGCGGCAAAAAAACTGAAACTGGACAGCAGCGACAGGCGGATCATGGTCATGTGCAGTATGAGTGCAGCTTTTTCAGCCCTGTTCGGGACACCGCTGGCGGCAGCCATACTTCCGATGGAATTTGTCAATATCGGAATGGTAAATTATGCGGCGCTGGTACCTTGCGTGCTGGCTTCTCTTACAGCCCACGCTGTATCGGTCCGGCTGAATATACATACCCTTGCAATTCCCTATGAAGTGGAAAGAGTGCCGGACCTGTACTCAGTGGCTTTCACGAAGGCAATTCTTCTCGGAATAGCGTGCGCACTGGTCGGTATTCTGTTCGTCCTGTGCCTGCACTATTCAGGAAGCTTTTTTAAGAGCAAGATAGCAAATCCGTATCTCCGGGTGTTCTGCGGCGGCTGTCTGGTGGCGGCTCTTGTTTTTATTCTGCGGACACAGGATTATATCGGTCTCGGGGAAAATGTCATGGCAGCTGCATTTGAAGGAAAAGTTGTCTGGTATGCATTCCTTTTGAAGATCCTCTTTACCTGCCTGACGCTGGAGACGGGATTCAAGGGCGGCGAAATCGTCCCATCGTTCTTTATCGGGGCTACAATGGGCTGTTTTCTGTCCGGAATCCTGGGCCTTCCCGCAAACTTAGGCGCCGCCTGCGGTATGTGCGGTGTTTTCTGTGCTATAACGAACAGTCCGTTCACATCGATGATCATTGCGATGGAACTTTTCGGACAGAGAGGCATGGGCTTCTTTTTCATCGTTATAGCGCTCAGCTACATGCTTTCGGATTATTACAGCGTATTTTCTGCTCAGAAGTTCATGTATTCCAAGACGAAGACAAAACTGATCGAGTATATATCCGGAGATACTTTCCGGAGAAATAAAAAGAGTAAGCAAAATGAAAAAGGAGAATAATAATGAAGTGGAATGGTAGTCAGTTAAAACAAATGGCCCGCACCGCTCTTCACGGATCCTACTGGAAGTGCGTGCTCGCAGGATTTCTGCTCAGCATAACGATCGCTTCGTTTGCTCCGGGCGGCTCATCGGGGGGAGAGGCTGTCTATGAGGATCCGGAATCGATCAGGACGTATCTGCCGGTGATCATGACTGCGATTTTCGTTGCCGGAAGTCTGGGCATGGCACTCAGAATATTCCTGTTAAGACCGCTGGAGGTCGGCTGCAGAAATTTCTTCAAGAACGATATTTATTATCCGTCAGAGCTGAACTGCCTGAGTGCAGGTTTTTCCGGAAATTACTGGAACGTGGTATGGGTCATGTTCTGCAGAGATATTTTTACGTTTCTGTGGACCTGCCTGTTGATTATCCCCGGGATCATAAAGTCCTATGAGTACAAAATGATACCGTATATTCTTGCCGAGAATCCGAACATCTCCAGAGAAGAGGCTTTTGCTCTCTCAAAGAAAATGATGGACGGGGAGAAGATGGACACTTTTGTCCTGGAACTTTCCTTTATAGGATGGGCAATTCTTGCTGCGTTTACATGCGGAATAGTCGGAATCTTTTACTATCAGCCGTATCTGGCCCTAACGGAAGCAGCGCTTTATCAGGCGCTGAAGGCCAAGGTCGGAGGAGGTCCGGACGGCTATTATGACAACGGCAGCTACAATAAC
>DMAZ01000237.1 GCA_003446335.1 Lachnospiraceae bacterium
TCTGATTCATTGTAAAGCATGCAATTAAATGATGCGGCAGCCCCGTCTTTTTCACAGGCCTGCACTTAGACCGCCTGGTACCAGGTAAGCCTGCTCTTATATTCCCGGAATGCCGTTCCTATGAAACTGACGCCTAGCCGATGCCAGGTGGGTAACCGCACTCGATTCGCTGTCTTCCACTGATCCGTAGATATGGCCTGACATTGAGACCGACGATATAGGAATCCCTTTAATTCAAATGTAGGTTCAGGAAAAATAGGGGGATCGCACATTCCAGGAACAATATTATTATAACTTTTCGTAAGTTTCTTGTAAAGCATTAAGCGTTATGTAATACCGTTAAGATCGGTATACAGATCTCGCGCGTAGGAGTCCGTCATCCCGCTGACTGTATCCGTTGCGAGAAGTATTCTGTAATATACTTTTTCCAGGTCTGATCTGCCTGCGGTCGACCATTCATATACCTGTCTGTAGTTCTCCGATACAAGGGAGAGGAACTTCTCCTCCATAAGGCCCGGCGGCATGCTCCTGTCATATTGCAGGACAGCAGGGACCAGTTTGTTCAGAAGATACGTCAGAATGTTATTGGCAGCGATCTCTGTCTTATAAATAGACATGGATGTAAAGGCATAATCGTATGCGATTCCTTTCAGAGCATTCATCAGGACCGCTTCTTTTCCGTTCCCGATCAGCTCACTTGAAAAGGTCCCGCCCATGATTGCCTTATAGTGATTGACGAATCCGCCTGTAGCTGCCACGAGAAGAATACTCTGGATCTCGGAGAGCCATCGCATGAGTGCTGATTCACCTGAACTGACGGAAGAACCTGACATGGCAGCTTCGCTGCTGCGCATTTTTCCGCCATAGGTACCGTCCATACGGTTACGGCTGTTCATATAATCGCCGAGCGCACCCCAGTTTCCTGTGGCTGCAGGTTTTCCCTGAACATTTCCGGAATAATAGCTGTCCAGAAGCTCAATATATTCAGGGTCCACCTTCCTCTTCCAAAGTTCCGCGACAAATGTCTGAAAGTCAAAGAATCCCTTCTTGTAGGCATCCTCTATGTCCGCCGTTGCGTACGCTATGTCATCGGCCGCTTCCAGAATAAATGTGAGCGGATTTCTTCGGCCTTTCGTTCCGGTCTTTTCCTGGATCCGTTCGAAGAGATCCTGCTCCGCCTTGAAATAACCCATCTTCTTGTCTGTCACATCTCCGGCAGCCGGATTCATCTCTACAGAAGACCTGGGATACTTGATCATGGTCGAGAGAAGCGCATATGTAAGGTTAAGTCCGCAGCCGTTCTCCGCATAGTGCAGTTTTGACACCAGTCTCAGGCCCTGCGCATTACCTTCAAAATTAAGGAAATCTTCTCTTTCCTGCAGAGTCAGTATATCTGTAATTGTACGGCCTTCATAGCGCATTCTTGACAGATGCCCTGCAAACCACTCCCGGATCGCTTCTTCACCGAAATGGCCGAAAGGCGGATTGCCTATATCATGGATCAGTCCGGCGCACTCTATGACCGCAGCGACGTTGCGCTCCGTTTCCAGGTTAAAGTTCGGGTCAAGACGTCTCTCAATAATCGATTCAGAGATATTCTGAGCGAGAGAACGCCCGATGGATGATACTTCCAGGCTGTGGGTCAGACGGGTACGGATAAAATCACTTTTATCGAGCGGAAAGACCTGTGTTTTGTCCTGCAGTCTGCGGAAAGAGGCGCTTCCTATTATTTTATGATAGTCTTTTTCAAATTCACTTCTCAGATCATTTGTCAGATGTTCTTCGTCTTCTCCCGCACGGTAGGTACTTAGGATCTGTGACCAGCGCATCCGCATTCACCCTCTTTCGGTTTTTGTCAGGAACGCCCGGCACTCCTGATGTGCATCATCTTTCAGCTCCCATCATTTTAAGGATAGCGTCCCGATAGATTTTCTTGGCCGTCAGGTAATTCTGCGAACTCTGTCCGGCGAAATTTTCCATCATGACTCCGGAATTAATTTCAAGTACTTTAAATCCCTCGTTCGTACCGACGATATCGATCGAAGCAAATCTCACACCGATTTCTTTATACACTCTGCTGACAATGTCAGATAGTTCTTTCCGGACGGGACCGTCTGAAAGGAGATCGGCATGGGCTCCCAGACCCAGATTATGTTTCCAGTTCAGGATGACTTTCTCTCCTTTTGCGGGAATCCTTGAAAAATCTGCCACGCCAAATTCAGAGGGAAGCTGACCATGATCAGCATAAAGCATGCAGAGACCGGCTATGGAATGAACACCATCCCCTGTGATCTGCGGCCTCTTTTTTCTGTAGATCAGCCGAATTTTCCCGTCAAGAATAATTGCCCGGTATTCGTCCTCGATCTCATAAAATTTTGAGACGGCCATATAGTCCGATTTTAGAAAGATCCGATGAACGGCTTCTTCCAGTTCGTACTTTGTCGAACAGCGGCAGACATTCTCTCCGCCCGTTCCCTGATTTGGCTTGCATACAACAGTGCCATATTGATCGAGCAGTTCCAGGAGCCTTTTCCAGTTTCCCGGAAATCCCATGAATTTCTGATTCTCAGGGGAAGCGAACAGCTCATGCTCAATATTCGGTATTCCGCACTCTGACATGATTTCACTGGCTGCACATTTGTCACAACAGAGCATATTGACAGACGCACTGTTCAGACCGAACTGATAGCCCAGTATGATGTCATGCACACCATCCTTTTCAAGCCGGAAGATCCAGTCGGCACTGTAGGACTTCAAGACAATATTCTCTTCCGCACAGATTTCCCGGATGATTTTTACAAAATTGGTCTCTGAATTTTTCATGATAACTATATCCGTAAAATGGGACCGCATCCTCTCTGTCAGATGAGGAATTTTCTGACCGCATCCGGCATGTCGACGGGATCAACAACTGTTTTATGTCTGATCGGAGCCGTACGAATGTCTGTGATAGCAGCCGGTTCTTTCGTTCCCGCCAGTTCTGTGAGAATATCGATCAGCTCGAAGTCTGTTCTGCCCTCCGTTTTTTCGGGAGCGATCGCCCCAACTACGGAGACAGCGAACTTATAGGGACTGGCCGTGGAAGCAATTACGGTCGGAGTCGTGTCGCCGGTCTCAGCGACATATCTGCGATAAACAGCATTGCCGATACCCGTATGGGTGTCTATCACATAACCGGTCTTCTCATAGAGATCTCGAATACCTGCAAAGTTTTCCTCTTCAGAGGCGAATCCTCCGTAGAAATCAGAAAGCCGGTCTTTCATTTCGGGCGTGATATCGTACTGTCCCGTCTCTGAAAGATTCTTCATGAACGCAAGATTTTTCTCGTAATCATCACCTGCGATCCTGTAGATCAGGCGCTCGAGATTGCTTGATATCAGGATATCCATGGACGGTGAGGATGTGAGAATAAAATCTCTCCTTCTGTTATATTCACCTGTCTGGAAGAAATCAAAGAGGACCTTGTTCTCATTCGAAGCACAGATCAGTTTCTCGACCGGCAGTCCCATCTGTTTGGCATAATAAGCTGCAAGAATATTGCCGAAATTTCCGGTCGGAACGGTTATGTTGATCTTGTCGCCTGCTTTGATCTCACCCAAAGTAAGGAGCTGGCAGTAAGAATATACATAATAAACAATCTGTGGGACCAGGCGTCCGATATTAATGGAGTTCGCGGAGCTGAACTGATATCCTTTTGCACCTAGCTCAGCAGCCATCGCCTTATCATTGAACATCTTCTTGACAGCAGTCTGCGCGTCATCAAAGTTCCCGTTTATGGCAACTACATGTGTATTATCACCTCGCTGTGTAGCCATCTGCAGGTACTGAATATTGGAAACACCGCCGTGGGGATAAAAAACAATGATCTTCGTGCCGGGCACATCGGCAAAACCTGCCATGGCAGCTTTTCCCGTATCACCGGAAGTCGCTGTCAGAATAACGATATCATTGGTGACGCCGTTCTTGCGCGCGGATGTGACCATAAGGTGGGGAAGGATCGACAGGGCCATATCCTTAAATGCTATGGTCGCTCCATGGTACAGTTCAAGGTAATATGCTCCGTCTTTCTTGACGAGAGGGGCGATCTTATCTGTATCGAACTTACTGTCGTATGCATTGGCGATGCAGGTCCTCAGCTCCTCATCCGTAAAATCCGTAAAGAACTTGCTCATGATCTCGTAAGCCAGTTCCCTGTAATTCATAGCCGCAAGCTCATCAAGCGGTCTGTCAAGCTGAGGGATTTCTGTCGGCACATAGAGACCTCCGTCCGGTGAAAGTCCTGTGAGGATTGCCTGGGAAGCGGTAACGGCCGGCGCATCGGAACGGGTCGACTTATAAAGAATAGACATAACTGATCTCCTTTACACAATTTTGTTTCTGCCACAGACCTGCAAAACGCCTGTTCGGCATTTACGATTATATCATTTCACTTAAAGAATGACAATGAATAATCAGGAATGACAGCGAATATCGTACAAGTACCGGCAGGAATTTTCCGATGTTCTTAAAAAGTGACTCTTGACATATTTGTATTTATGAACGATAATAAACGAGTTACGGGGTATGGCGTAGCTTGGTAG
>DMAZ01000040.1 GCA_003446335.1 Lachnospiraceae bacterium
GCAAAATGAAACTTGTCTCTGACATGGGATACAAAGTAAGCGTCAGAGATTAAAAGTCTTCGAAAAATGTGTTATTATTCTGGCCTTCGGGCAGCAGACGACGTAATTAATAATAAGAGGCATATTTGGCTTCGGGAGTAGAAATGAGATTATTTATTGCGATAAAGTTCTCGGACGATATCAGAAAAGGTCTGATCACAACGATGCACGAGTTGAAGAAGAAGAATGTGGGCGGCAGCTATTGTCCCGCGGACAATCTTCATCTGACCCTGGTTTTTATCGGAGAAACACAAAATATGGAAGGTGTCAGGCAGGCCATGGATGCGGCACCTTTTGTTCCCTTTATGCTGACTTTGACGGATCTGGGGAATTTCGGAGATCTGCTCTGGGTCGGTGCCAAAGGCGGTCAAAAGCTCAAAGCTTATGTGAAAGCTCTCGGAATACAGCTGGATGCAGCCGGGATAAAATATGACAGGAAAAAATTCGAACCGCATATTACGCTGGTAAGAAAAGCTTCGAATATACATCCGCAGGGAATCAGCGTTCCGAAAAAAGAAATGATGGTAAAGAGGATCTCTCTCATGAAATCAGAGCAGAAGAATGGCAGAATGGTATACACGGAAGTCTACCATGTGGGAGGATGACAGTGAAAGAAGCAAGGAAAAAAGAACTCAGGACACTTCTCAAAGGCTATATTGAGCACCCGAAGGTACAGCAGATGAAATCATATACCCAGCATGGGAGTATTACGACATACGACCACTGCGAGCGTGTGGTCTCAGAAAGCCTGAAACTGAACCGCAGGTTCCACCTGGGAGCTGACGAGGAGAAACTGGCTGTCGGTGCCATGCTTCATGATTTCTATCTTTATGACTGGCATGATGATGACGGGGGAACGCACAGGCTTCATGGATTTACGCATCCCGAAAAAGCCAGGAAAAATGCGGTGAAACTCTTTCATATCGGATCGAAAGAACAGGAAATCATACGTACACATATGTGGCCGCTTACTCTGACGGCTGTACCGAAATCCCGTGAGGCATTAATCGTATGCCTGGTGGACAAAGTATGTTCTCTCGAAGAGACGATCATGATGAGAAAAAACAGATAATATGGTGAAAATGCAGCCGGCAGTTTTTCTGCCGGCTTTTCTTTACTTAGAATTTACAACAATCTCGTTTTTTTTTCTTCCCGATGATTGAAAGAGAAATGTGTTTAGAAGTAAAATAAAAAAGTAAAAAGATATCACATGCTAGATTGGGGGAAAGTTATGGATTTTTCAAATATCCTGTCGCTCTTCGGAGGCCTGGGTGCCTTCCTTTTCGGTATGCACTACATGGGGGAAGGACTTCAGCTCGCAGCAGGATCGCGGATGAAGGACCTTCTGGAAAAACTGACCAGAATGCCTGTCATGGGATTTCTTGTCGGTATGCTTGTAACTGTCTGTATACAGTCTTCATCGGCGACGACTGTCATGGCAATGGGCTTTATTAATGCAGGCATCATGGATCTGGCACAGGCTACAGGCGTTATTTTTGGTGCCAACATCGGTACGACCATCACCAGTATCCTGATTGCTCTTGATGTATCCGGGATTGCCCCGGTATGTATCGCGATCGGTGCGGCCCTCATGCTGTATGCCAAAAAGAAGAAACATAAACATGTCGGTCAGGTCATTCTCGGTTTCGGTCTTCTGTTCCAGGGACTGCATACAATGAGTGGCGCGATGGCTCCGCTCAAGGATTCGGTCGTTTTCCAGAACTTTATTCTGAATGCGAAAAATCCGATACTCGGATTTTTGATCGGTGTTGCTCTCTGTATGGTCATTCAGAGTTCCTCTGCGGCTGTCGGTATTCTTCAGGCTCTTGCCATGCAGGGACTTATGCCTCTGTATTTTGCGGCCTTTATCATCTGCGGCATAAATGTGGGATCATCCTCACCGGTCATTCTGTCCGCACTGAATGCCAAGAATAATGCGAAGCGGGCTGCAATCATTTACTTTGTATTTAACGCGGTCGGAGCAATTATATTCATTCCGCTCGTAATATTGACACCGCTTACGGGTATCATAACCTCACGTGTGGCCAGCGCTTCTTTCCAGGTCTCCTTCTTCCACATTATGTTCAAGCTTGTGACCGGACTCATTCTGCTGCCGCTGACGAATTTAGTCGTAAAGATGACCTACAGGCTCCTTCCGAAGCAGGCTCACGAGAGTTCTCTTCGTCTGGAATATATCGATAAGACGATCGTTGCGGCACCTTCCGTCATGGCTCTTCAGGTATCGAAGGAAGTTGACAGAGTTTTCGGTATGGTCCGCCAGAATGTGCTGGATGCCTGTGAGGTACTGGTTTATCATAAGGGGGATAAGAGCCGGCAGATCCGGGATAATGAGGAGACGATCGATTTCCTTACCGGAGAAATCGTGGATTATATTTCAAACGCCAATATGATCGAGATGCCGGAGGCAGAGTCAAGATATCTTTCCGCTGTGTTCCAGAATATGAACGATATTGAGCAGATCGGGGATCATGCCTGCAAGATCCTGGAACAGGGTGAGAAATGTATTGAGAGTAAGATCCAATTTACTGATACGGCCAACGCCGAATTCGAGACCATCTACAAGGAAGATGTCTATATGTTCGACCGTGTATTTGATAAATTCAAAAAAGCGATGATCGACGAGGATTTCGTGGAGAAGAGCCGCGGTGAGGAACATGCAATCAGAAGAATGTGTGCCGAAGCACAGGATAATCATATGAAACGAATGAATAACGGTGAGTGCTCGTTCGATCAGGGTCTTGTATTTGTAGAAGCGCTCAACTCTCTGAATCGAATCGCCAACCATATAACGAGTATCGCGGAATCGTCGATTTTATAAAAAGATACCGGGTTTTCAGAAGAAAAGCTTTTGTGAAAAAAGAACTCCGAAGTGATGCAGTATAATTGATCATACTGTCTGCTTCGGAGTCTTTTTTGATGTTTTCATTTTTTCTTGAAGAATTTCCGCCAGATGTATCTTGCAAAGAAATACATCGTCGAGGCGAAAGCCAGAAAGTATCCGAGTGCCCCCAGAAACGGGATTCCAAGGACCTGAGGCTGCATGTCTGTAAGACATAGTATACTTGAGGCGATCAAAAGTGCCACGATACACATTCCGATGACCAGATTCCGTATGGACGAGTAAATGATCTGGGCAAATTCCGTGGAGGCCTCCAGTCTCAGATTCATCCGACCCTGCCCTTCGAGATATTCCTGCATGATATCTGCTGCCAGGAGGGGAATATCAATACTTTTTTTTGCTGACCGGTAGATATGCCTTGCCGAGCGTGACACTTCGTCCTTCCAGTTGATTTCAGAGAGTATTTCATCCGCCACCGAAGTGGCGGCGATTTCCATCATATTGATATCAGGACTTATATCCGCAAGTACGCCCTCAACGTGGGACATTCCTCTTGCAAGCATTGTCATACCGTGGGGCATACCGATCTTATTCGCTTTCATGACTTCCATCATGGCTGTCAGGGTCTCCGCAATGTCGACCTGTCCCATAGATATCGATCCGTATTCTTCTATGAAATCGCGAAGATCTCTGTAAAGCTGGTCCCGGTCCGGCTTTCCCCAGAATTTCCCGAGATCAAGGACGGCGTCCGTGACCATTGTGACGTCTTTCATGCCGAGACCTTCCACGCCCCGGATCATGATCTTGCGTTCACGTTCTGTCAGTCTGCCCATCATGCCCATGTCGAGCCATACGATTTTTCCGTCCCGGATTTTTACGTTTCCGGGGTGAGGATCCGCATGGAAAAACCCATCGTCCATGATCTGATGGATATAGTTATTGACGAACTTGGTGCCGATTTCATTCAGATCGTATTCCTCGGCAAGAAGAGATTCCTTGTCATTGATCGCGATTCCGTCCACATATTCCATTACGAGCACCCGGGCTGTCGTATATTCCCGGTACAGTTTCGGGACATAAATATAGCGGAAATCGGAATTATTGGCACTGAACTCTTCAATGTTGGCCGCTTCTTTGAGAAAATCCATTTCTTCCTGGGAGACTGTCCACAGTTCATCCAGGACCATATCCAGATCTACGATATTACGCAGGTTTCCTACGGGAGGAAGAAGCTTTACCGCCCGGTGCAGGAGCCGGATATCTCTGGCCATTTTGTCGTAGATCCCCTTACGTTCGACCTTTACGACGACGTTCTCGCCATTCAGAAGGACTGCTTTGTGGACCTGAGCAATTGATGCGGAGCCCAGAGGCGTTTCTTCGATAGAAGCAAATACATCCTGCCAGGGAAGCCTGTATGATCCGTTTATGACATCCTCGACGTCTTCAAACGGCATCGGCGTCACTTCGGAACTCAACTTCATGAGCTCCTCGCAGTATGCTCTCGGAAGGATGTCCGAGTGGAGAGACATGATCTGACCGAGTTTTATATAGGTCGGTCCGAGCTCCTCGAGGATAATACGAAGTTTTTCCGGCGAGATGCCCCGGGTGATCTTATTTCGGGAAAGAACGGCCCGGATCTCCCGGAACCTGGCGTCATTTTCCGCTTTGATCTGTGCCCGGGAAGGGCTGGAAGAGACCGCGTCCCCGGTCGATACAGTTTTATTGTCGGAATCCGGGGAAACTGCCATCATTCGTTCCCGCTCTCCGCTTTGAGGATCTGCTCTTTAAGCGCCTTCAGATCTTCTTCGGAAAGACCTGCGATAAGTTTCGAGAAATCTTTCGGCGTCTCATCCTTTTTTTCGGCTTCCGTTTCTTTTACCGTCTGCATCCTGTGCTTCAATTCCTGATTGAGCGCTTTTCCCTGCGCAACAGTGATTTCACCGCGATCTACGAGATCTTTCAGGATTTCCTGTGATTTGTCAATTGTGAGAGCAGCGGCACCGACTCCGGCAAGAAGTAATGTTTTAAAACTTTCCGTAACTTTGTTATCCATGTCTGTACCTCCTTGAAAGTGCTGTATCATTACCAGATTATTATACTACATTTTGAACGGGCGGAGAG
>DMAZ01000004.1 GCA_003446335.1 Lachnospiraceae bacterium
GATTACGATATGATCGCCGGGCATAAGATCATTGTTAAGCGCGCAAAGGACGGTGATGTCTTTACAACGCTTGACGGTCAGGAACGTCACCTCGATCACGATGTCATCATGATCTGTGATGCCGAAAAAGAAGTCGGAATCGGCGGTATCATGGGCGGTGAGAATTCCATGATCACAGATAATGTAAAAACCGTTCTTTTCGAGGCTGCCTGCTTTAACGGAACCAATATCCGTCTGTCCTCCAAGAGAATCGGTCTGCAGACAGATGCTTCTCAGAAGTTCGACAAGGGACTTGATCCGAATACGGCAGAGGAAGCAATCAACCGTGCATGTGAACTCATGGAAGAGTTCGGAGCAGGTGAAGTTGTCGGCGGCATCGTAGATGTCTATGACGAGGTCCGCAAGCCGAAGGAAGTGGCTTTTGAACCCGAGAAGATCAATGCTCTGCTCGGAACATCTTTCTCAGAAGAGGAGATGATTTCTTACTTTGAGGCAGTCGATCTCAGGTATGATGCGGAAAAACGTGCAGTAATCGTCCCGACATGGAGACAGGATGTCCTTCGCACATGTGATCTCGCCGAAGAAGTTGCCCGTTTCTATGGCTATGACAAGATCCCGATGACGCTGCCTTCCGGTTCGGCAACAGCCGGAAAGCTTCAGTTCGACATGAGAATCCTTGCCATCGCTCGTGAAATTGCTGAAGATTGCGGCTTCTCACAGGGGTACTGCTATTCTTTCGAATCCAGGAAGGTTTTCGATAAGCTGAGACTGGATCCGGATGATTCGCTTCGCAACGCCATTGAGATCATGAATCCTCTCGGAGAAGATTTCTCTATCATGCGGACGACTTCCCTGAACGGAATCCTTACTTCTCTGGCTACTAATTATAATAGAAGAAACAAAAATGTCCGGCTCTATGAGCATGGTAATGTCTATATTCCGAAGGCTCTTCCGCTGACTGAGCTCCCGGACGAGCGTATGCGTCTCACACTCGGCATGTACGGTGAAGGCGATTTCTTTGATATGAAGGGTGTCGTCCAGCTTCTGATGACCAAATTCGGTCTTCGGAAAAAAGCGGTGTATAAAGCAGATGTAAAACGGAATTATCTCCATCCCGGACGTCAGGCTCAGATCATCTACGAAGGGACCGTGATCGGTGAGATCGGCGAAGTACATCCGCTTGTATGCCAGAATTACGGCATTGGGGAACGCACTTATATTGCCGTGCTTGATATGCCTGCTATTTTGCCTTATGCGACATTTGACCGCAAGTTCACGGGTATTGCCCGTTATCCGGCTGTAACACGTGACATCTCTATGATCGTTCCCCGCAGCATTACGGCTGCAGAGATCGAAGCCGTTCTCGAACAGAGAGGCGGAAAGCTTCTTGAAAGCTATAATCTTTTCGATATTTATGAGGGTCCCGGAATTCTGCCCGGCTATAAGTCTGTCGCATACAGTCTGGTCTTCAGGCATAAAGATAAGACCATGGAGGAGAGTGAGATCGTCTCCGCTATGAATAAGATCCTAAACGGTCTGAACGGCATCGGAATTGAACTCAGAAAGTAAAAATCGTAAAAAGAGACTGAAGTTGACTTTTCTGAAGGAGATTTATGAAAACATCGGATTTTTATTATGATCTTCCGGAAGAACTGATCGCACAGGATCCGCTTAAAGACCGCTCTTCGTCAAGGCTCCTTTTTATGGACCGGGAGAGCGGTGAAATTACACACGGTGTTTTCACGGACATAAGGAACTATCTTTCGCCGGGGGATACGCTTGTTATCAACGATACCAGAGTCATTCCTGCGCGTCTGTACGGCGTAAGAGAGGGGACAATGGGTAAAGTAGAGATCCTCCTTCTTGTCCGTAAATCGGCAGATACCTGGGAAACACTGGTGAAGCCGGGTAAAAAGTGCAGAATCGGTACAAAAATTCTTTTCGGAAGTCCGGACGGCAGCCCGGAGAAAGCGCCCCTGATCGGTGAAGTTGTGGATATTCTCGAGGAAGGTAATCGACTTATACGGTTTTCTTATGAGGGGATATTCGAAGAGGTGCTTGACTCGCTCGGTGAGATGCCTCTGCCGCCTTATATCCACCATAAACTGGAAGACAGGACACGTTATAACACGGTCTATGCCAAGCATGACGGTTCTGCAGCCGCCCCTACTGCCGGTCTTCATTTTACGAAGGAGCTGCTGGAAGAAATTCAGCGTATGGGCGTCAACATTGCCCATGTCACTCTTCATGTCGGACTCGGAACATTTCGTCCCGTCAAGTCGGATAAAATAGAAGAGCATCATATGCACTCGGAATACTATATCGTTTCCGAAGAGACGGCTGAACTTGTCAATCGCACAAGAGAAAGCGGACACAGGGTTATCTGCGTCGGAACGACATCCTGCAGAACAATCGAATCTGCTGCCGTATCGGACGGAGAAGGCGGCTATAAGCTTGCCGCAAAAAGCGGATGGACCCAGATTTTCATTTATCCGGGTTATACATTCAAGCTGATGCAGGGTCTTATTACGAATTTCCATTTACCGGAATCTACGCTGGTCATGCTGGTCTCAGCATTTGCGGGAAGGGAACATGTGCTTGCTGCCTATGAAGAGGCGGTGAAAGAACGATATCGGTTCTTCTCATTTGGAGATGCGATGCTGATCTTGTGAATACTGAAAAAATTCAGAAAAAACTATCTGTAATCAATCGTATGATCAAAGATACATGACTGCATAAAAGGTCGGGACTGCTCCCGACCTTTTTCGTATCAAAAATGTGTTCATCAGATTTCAGAACGAATTCGTCAGCATCGCAAGATCATGATAGAACATCGGATAGGATATTTTTACGCAGTCCGTGTTCGTAATTGTCATCTGCGTATCGGATATCAGACCGGCTATGGAAAAGGCCATCGCAAGTCTGTGATCACCAAGCGGATCGACCGTCGTTCCGTTAAAGAATCCGAGCCGGCCGGGAGAGCGCTTTGCACGCTGCCTTTTTCCTCCTGCGCCGTGAATGATCATTCCATCAGGAGTCTCTTCGACATTTACATTCATATTGCGGAGATTTTCGACAATCGCGCCCAGGCGGTCAGATTCTTTGACCCGCAGTTCAGCCGCGTCGTAGATCGCCGTATCTCCCTCCGCGCAGGCTGCCATGATGGCAATGATCGGAAGCTCATCAATAAGAAGAGGAATCAGGGCTCCGCCGATATTCGTTCCTTTCAGCTTCGAGGACTTCACTGTGATATCCGCGACCGGTTCACGTCCTTCCATTCGAACATTGCTTGTTGTTACACTTCCCCCCATCGCTTTTGCTACCCGGAGGATACCATCCCTGGTCTCATTGATACCGACCCCCAGAAGATGTATTTCCGATTTCGGGACGAGGAGAGCGGCAGCGATAAAATAGGCAGCAGACGAGATATCGCCGGGAACCGTGATCTTCTGGCCTCTCAGATTCGTTCCCGGGTATACAATAGCCCCGGGATACATCGTAAGGGGATCCACTTTGGTCTTTATATTCCCTCCGAAAGCAGAGAGCATAAGTTCTGTGTGATTTCTTGATCTGGCAGGCTCAAGGTAAGTTGTAGGTCCGTCAGCGTAAAGACCTGCAAGCAACACACAGGATTTGACCTGGGCAGAAGCGACATTGCTTGTAAAATGAACAGGTTTCAGATTCCCTCCATGGATGGAGAGGGGGAGACAGAAGTTTTTGTTTTCCGAAGTAATGTCGCAGCCCATCTGTGTGAGCGGATCCATGATCCTTTTCATGGGACGTCGTTTAAGAGAGCTGTCCCCTGTTATATACGAATCGAAATCCTGACCTGCAAGAATGCCGGACAGCAGACGGACAGTCGTTCCGCTGTTCATGGCATTCAGTGGAGTTTCCGGCTTCCTGAGTCCATGAAGACCGTTCCCGTGTATAACGAGAACAGACTGCGTTTCTCCTGTGTACAGGTCATCTTCCCTGATTTCCTCGATTTTTATTCCCATGCTTCTAAAGCAGTTGATCGTGGCAAGACAGTCCGCGCTCTTTAGAAATCCGCGCACTTCAGTCGTTCCGTTCGCAATGGCTCCGAGCATAACGGACCGGTGAGAGACAGACTTATCTCCCGGAACACGAAGATCTCCGCGGAGTGATTTAGCTACTGGTATTTTCATAGATTCTCCTGTAAATGTTGGTTCTTATCAGTCGTGGTAAATCGTATATCCTCTGTTGCCGAGCAGGCTTATGGCCTTTAACATGGACTCTTCATTATAAAAAACAATTCTGAGAACACCCTGTTCAAATTCACGGTTATGAACAATACCTATGTTCTTAATGGAGATAGCATTAACGGCGAGTATAGTAGCTACCGTAGCAATGCTGCCTGCCTCATCGATCAGATCCAGATAGATACGGAATTCGCGAAGGACGGAGCCGGCCTTCGTATCAAAGCTGTCTCTGTAATCCTTGCAGTCTGAAAATATATGAAGAAGTTTTTCGGCATCCTCATTGCCCACAGCATGCCTGTAATCCAGAAGTTTTGCGATATATTTATCGAGCATATAGCAGATATTGTCCGGATTCGAAAGACAGATTTCCTGCCACATCTGAGGTGACGAGGATGAAATCCGGGTGATATCCCGGAATCCGCCGGCTGCTATCGTGCGCATATATTCTTCCGGTCCGTCCAGATCATGGACCAGGTTGACTAAAGAAGCGGAGATGACGTGCGGAAGATGGCTGATGGCTGCAGTCACCTTATCATGCTCTCTGTAATCCATGATCAGGGGTAAAGCCCCGATGGATTCAAGCATTTCTTTCATCCCCTTTATTTTCTCTTTTGGAACACCTGCAGAAGGAGTCATAATATACCAGGCGTTCTCAACCAGTCTGTCAGAAGCATTGGTGTAGCCTGTTTTTTCAGATCCGGCCATAGGATGTCCGCCTATAAAACGGTCGGTAAGTCCCCGCTCTTCGATATATCTGTGTATCTCCCCTTTTACGGAGCCGACATCGGTAAGTATGGTCCCCGGTCTGACGAGCTCCGTAAGACGATCCATGAACTGCAGCGCCGTCACAACAGGAACGCAGAGAAATATAATATCACATCCGGAAAAAGCCTCGAGGCTTTCATCGGAAGCAATACTCACGGTTCCGTCACGAACTGCCATATCCAATACTTCATGATTACGATTATATGCCGTTATAGTAAGATCCGGATATACGCGGCGCAATGCTTTTGCGACAGATCCGCCTATAAGGCCCAGGCCGATAAAGCCGATATTTTCAAAAGTCAAATCCGATCATCCCTGCCTTTCAATAGAGCTTTTTTATGCATAATATTTACGGAATGAATGACCAACAGGCACTTCATTCCGTAAAATGCCATGTACAATATTACCAAATTAATCGGATGAAGAAAAGTGCATGGCTGAAATTTAGTGCTTTAAAGCGCAAAAAACATGCAAATAACATGCAAATTATTATTTTTTTGAGCTCCATTCCCGGGTTTTAAGGGCAATCGCACTTGAATAATAAGATAAACTCTAGTAAAATATCTGCATAATTGTTTTTGGGAGGTTATCATGAACGTTTATACTAGTGACAGAATCCGTAACGTCGTATTACTTGGTCACGGCGGATCGGGTAAGACAACCCTTACAGAAGCTATGGCTTATCTCTCCGGCATCACGAACCGTATGGGTAATGTGACGGACGGTAATACCATCAGTGACTATGATAAGGAGGAAATCAGGAGAAAGTTCTCGATCGGAGCTTCAGTTGTTCCGATTGAATGGAATAAAGTAAAAGTCAACATACTCGATACACCGGGTTATTTTGATTTCGTCGGTGAAGTAGAGCAGGCTGTAAGCGTTGCTGACGCTGCTATTATTCTGGTCTCCGGAAAAGACGGTATTCAGGTCGGTACAGAGAAGGCATGGGAACTCTGTGAAGAAAGAAATCTTCCGCGCATGTTCTTTGTCACCGAGATGGATAATGATGATGTTTCTTATCGTACGATCGTTGAACAGCTTCAGGAGCTTTACGGAAAGAAAGTTGCTCCTATCCATATGCCGATCCGTGAAGACGGAAAATTCGTCGGATATGTAAGCATCGTAAAGCAGAGCGGAAGAAAGTTCGTCAACAAGCAGGATAAGGTAGAATGCCCGGTACCGGACTATCTGGAAGAGTATCTTGAGAACTATCATGAGTCTCTGATGGAATCCGTTGCGGAAACATCCGAGGAATTCATGGATCGTTATTTCAGCGGCGAAGAATTCTCCGAAAAAGAAGTGGCAGCCGCTCTTGCTACCAATATCCGCGACTGCTCGATCGTTCCGGTCAGCATGGGTGCCGCGATCAATCTGCATGGTATTGCGAACCTTCTCGATGATATCGTAGAAATGTTCCCGAATCCGACCCAGAGACAGATCAACGGTATCAACCAGAAGAATAATGAGATCTTCGAAGCGAATTATGATTTCCAGAAGCAGAAGACAGCTTACGTATGGAAGACGATCGCTGACCCGTTCATCGGCAAGTACAGCTTTATCAAGGTAAATTCCGGTGTTCTTAAATCGGATGATACACTTTACGATGTACAGAAGGAGAGCGATGTACGTCTCGGCAAGCTCTATATCATGACCGGCAATAAGTCCCAGGAAGTTCCGGAGCTTTTCGCAGGTGATATCGGAGCCCTTGCAAAACTCGGTGATGTGAATACAGGAGACTCCCTCTCATCCAAGGCAGCTCCGATTTCCTATCCGAAGGCACTTATCTCCACACCATATACTGTTAAGCGCTACAGAGCTGTTAAGAAGGGCGATGAAGATAAGGTCGCTTCCTCTCTCAGCAAGCTTGCGGCAGAAGATATCACATTCAAGACTGTTCTTGATTCCGCAAATCATCAGTCTCTGCTTTACGGTATCGGCGAACAGCAGCTTGAGGTAATCAAGAGCAAGTTGAAAGAGCGCTACAAAGTAGACATTGAACTTCTTGAGCCGAAGGTCGCTTTCCGTGAGACGATCCGCAAGAAATCCGATGTTGAAGGTAAGTACAAGAAGCAGACAGGCGGTCATGGTCAGTATGGTCATGTAAAGATGCGCTTCGAGCCGAGCGATGATCAGACAAAACCGTACGAGTTCGCAATCGAAGTAGTCGGCGGCGCTGTTCCGAAGAACTATTATCCGGCAGTTGAGAAGGGTCTTACAGAAGCCGTAGCGAAGGGCCCGCTTGCTGCTTATCCGGTAGTCGGCGTTAAAGCGACTCTTTACGATGGATCCTATCATCCGGTAGACTCCTCCGAACAGGCATTCAAGACTGCTACACATATGGCATTCAAGGAAGGCTTCCTCAAAGCAGGTCCGGTTCTCCTTGAGCCGATCATCAGCCTGAAGGTCAAAGTAAGAGATAAATTTACCGGCGATGTTATGGGCGATCTGAATAAACGTCGCGGACGTGTTCTCGGAATGAATCCGGATCACAAGGGCAATACGATCATTGAGGCGGACGTTCCGCAGAAGGAAATGGACGGATACGGAACAGTACTTCGCTCCATGACCGGTGGTCAGGGTGAATTCTCCTATGAATTCGCAAGATACGAGCAGGCTCCTGCAGATGTACAGGAGAAAGAGATCAAAGCTCGTGCAGATCAGCTTGCTGAAGGTTCGGACGACTGATCAACATAAAAGAGAAAAGAAAAGGCGGGGCAGTGATTCACTGTCCCGCTTCTTTTTTCTTGTGTTAGATTTTAACTTCATTCTACTTCTTCAGCAATCTGAGAAAGAATATTGGTAATCTTGGTCGTTGTATTCTTTACAGCCACGACTGACTGATCATGATTCAAGGTATCGATAATTCTTGACAGGTAATCAAACATATTGGCCTGAACGTAATACTCACGCTTGAGCAGTTCCGGCGGCCTGTATGTGAGGTTCGTGGTGATCAGCTTGGTAAACATTCCCTGCTCATAGAACTCATCAAATTTTTTGATTCCTTCTGTGAAAAGACCGAACGTCGTACAGATGAAAACACGTCTCGCACCGCGGGCCTTGATCTGTTTACATACATCCAGCATGGATCCCCCGGAAGCGATCATGTCATCAATGATAACACAGTCTTTTCCTTCTACCGTATCACCGAGGAATTCGTGGGCTACGATCGGATTCTTACCGTTCACGATCCTGGAGTAGTCACGGCGCTTATAGAACATTCCCATATCAGCTCCAAGGATATTCGAGAAATAGACAGCTCTGTCGGTAGCTCCCTCGTCCGGACTGATGACCATAAAATGGTCTTTATCAAACTCAAGATCCGGAACAGATTTAAGGAGTGCTTTTAAAAACTGATAAGTCGGCATAAAATTGTCGAAGCTGACGAGCGGGATCGCATCACTGACTCTGGGGTCATGTGCATCAAATGTGATGATGTTGGAAACACCGTAATCAGCCAGCTCTCGAAGTGCGATGGCGGCATCGAGCGATTCTCTCCCGGAACGACGATGCTGACGGCTCTCGTACAGGAACGGGAGAATAACATTAATACGATGGGCATGACCGCTGGCAGCAGAGATAACTCTTTTCAGATCCTGAAAATAATTGTCAGGAGACATATGATTGATTCTCCCGCAGACTTTAAATGTAACAGAATAATTCGTTACGTCTCCGATAATAAACAAATCAGAACCACGTACGGAATCTTCAAGTGTCACCCTTCCTTCTCCGGTACCGTAACGGAAATAGTTGGTATTTACAAGGTAGCTTGGCTCAACATATCCCGGAATGGATTCGACATCACTGCGGTGTGCCATCAGAGATTTTCTGGACTTTACAATATTGTTGTCTACAGCTTTGGCCATTTCCTGACTGCCTTTAAGATATACAATCTTAAGAGGAGCTACCGGAATCGGTTTTTTCTGATTATCTGTTTTAGTCATCATGATCCTCCGATAAATCTGGTTTCCACTATCACTTCACTTATACCACAAAATCAGAACATTAACAAGAATAAAGACAGAATGCGTGCTTTTCTTATGGTTTACAAAAAGGACTCAAAATGGTAAATTAACGTAGTAACAGGGCTGCTTTGGCCCGGACACAACAGGCATCTTCACTTTTTTCAGGAGAATTCATGCGCATTGGCGGTCATAAAATCATAAAAGTCAATCCGGACAGCATAGCGGAGGAGATGGGTGTTGAGCCCGGAATGTACCTCATCTCTGTGAATGGCGTGGAAATTGAAGATGTATTCGACTACCAGTATCTTATGGAAGATACGGAGATTTCCGTCCTGATCCGGGATGGCGGCGGGGAGGAAACTCTTCTGGAGATCGAAAAAGATTTCGATGAAGATTTCGGAGTCGAATTCGATAATTCTCTTATGGATGAGTATCGCAGCTGCTGTAACAGATGTATTTTCTGTTTTATAGATCAGATGCCCCCGGGTATGCGCGATACTTTGTATTTCAAGGATGATGATTCAAGACTCAGTTTCCTGCAGGGCAATTATATTACGCTCACCAACATGAGGGATAAGGATATCGACAGGATCATTCGCTATCATATGGAGCCGATCAATATCAGTGTTCATACTACGAATCCGGCCTTAAGGCGGACAATGCTCGGAAACCGCTTTGCGGGGGATATTTTTCCGAAAATGCGAAGGCTTAGAGACGCAGGAATCACTATGAACGGCCAGATCGTACTTTGCAGAGGAATAAACGACGGAGATGAGTTGGAGAGATCTATTCGTGATCTGGCAGAATATCGTCCGGCCATGCAGAGTGTTTCCGTTGTCCCGGTCGGGCTCACAAAGTATCGTGACGGACTGGCGAAACTCATGCCATTTGACAGAGAATCCGCATCGTGTGTCATAGATACGATTGAAAAATGGCAGAAAAAGTTTGCCGCAGAAGACCCGGATACCACATCTCCTCATTTTATTCATGCTTCGGATGAATGGTACATTCTGGCGGGAAGAGAATTGCCGGATGAAGACAGATATGATGGGTATCTCCAGCTTGAGAACGGTGTCGGGATGGTTCGTCTGATGGAGAATGAGATTCGAAATGCGCTCGAAGATCCAGAGTATGCAGATCATGAAGTCTCTCGAAAGATTACGGTCGTCACAGGAATGCTGATCCGTGACTATCTGAAGATGTTTTCTGAATGGGTAATGGAGAAATTCCCGCAGATTGAGATCAAAGTCCAGGCGATTCGAAATGATTTTTTTGGTGAACGAATCACTGTGAGCGGTCTTATCACCGGGCAGGATCTTATCGCGCAGCTAAAAGAACTGATAATCAGTTCTCCGGATGCGGATCCTCTCGGAGAGGAACTGCTCATTCCCGTAAATATGCTTAGAAGCGGTGAAAAGGTTTTTCTGGATGATCTCACGACAGACGATGTAGAACGTGAGCTCGGAATTCCGGTACGTGTTGTATGGTCCGGCGGAAATAATTTTGTCCGTGCGGTCCTTGGACTGTCCGAGCCGGAACAAGGTGAAAGACAGGTTTATGAGAGTTGAGGTGTTTTAAATATGAGTAAACCGATAGTTGCAATTGTCGGACGTCCCAATGTTGGAAAATCCACTCTGTTCAATGCCCTTTGCGGAGAGAATATTTCCATTGTTAAGGATACTCCCGGCGTTACAAGAGACCGGATTTATGCTGAAGTCAACTGGACCGGTTATGACTTCACGCTGATCGATACAGGCGGCATCGAACCGGAATCCAATGATATATTGCTCCGTCAGATGAGAGAGCAGGCGCAGATAGCGATTGATACGGCGGATGTCATCATCTTTATGGTCGACGCAAGAGACGGAATGGTGGACGCGGATTCCCGTGTGGCGGATATTTTAAGAAGATCCCACAAACCGGTCGTTCTGGCAGTTAACAAAGTAGACAGCTTTATCAAGCAGCAGGCAGATGTTTATGAATTTTACGGGCTCGGTCTCGGTGATCCGCTTCCGATCTCCAGCGCGAACCGGCAGGGAATCGGGGATATGCTGGATGAGGTGACAAGGTATTTTGATGAGACATCCTACGAGGAAGAGGATACGAAGATCCCCAGAATAGCAGTCGTCGGTAAGCCGAATGTCGGTAAATCGAGTATCATCAATAAGCTTCTCGGAGAGAGCAGAGTCATCGTCTCTGATATTGCCGGAACAACGCGGGACGCCATCGATACCCCTGTAAAATGGAACGGTAAAGATTACATTTTCGTTGATACCGCAGGACTCAGAAGAAAGAGTAAAATTAAGGAAGAACTCGAGCGATACAGCATAATCCGTACGGTCACTGCTGTAGAGAGAGCGGATGTTGTCGTTATTGTCATCGATGCTGTGGAAGGTATTTCCGAACAGGACGCCAAAATTGCCGGTATCGCACACGAGCGGGGCAAAGGCATCGTCATCGCGGTCAATAAATGGGATGCAATCGAAAAAGATACGCACACAACAAAAGAGTATTCCAATAAGATCCGCAATATTCTCTCCTATATGCCGTACGCGGAAATACTTTTTGTCTCCGCAGAGACGGGGCAGAGGCTGCCGAAACTTTTTGACGCTATCGAACTGGTCCTCACGAATCAGAACAGAAGAATCCAGACGGGTATTCTGAATCAGATCATGACGGAAGCCGTCGCCCTGAATTCTCCGCCTACGGACAAGGGCAAGAGACTGAAACTGTTCTACATGACGCAGGTTGCTGTCGTACCCCCGACTTTTGTCATATTTGTCAACGATAAGAAGCTGATGCATTTCTCTTATCAGAGATATATTGAGAATAAGATCCGGGAATCATTTGATTTCAGAGGAACTTCGCTTAAATTCATAATAAGAGAGCGCAGCGAGAACGATAAATAATAACTATTTGATCCATTTGGAGGTGGAGATGAGCGCATTTGCAGTAAGACTGGCATGTCTTGTGATCGGTTACTGTTTCGGTCTGTTCCAGACAGCCTATATATACGGTAAGACCCAGGGAATTGATATTCGTACGAAAGGATCCGGTAATGCAGGGACCACCAACGCCTTACGCGTACTCGGAAAGAAGGCCGGAGCAATTGTTCTTATAGGAGATGTTCTGAAGTGCGTCCTTGCTTTCCTGGTTGCTTCTTTCCTGTTTTCCGGGAGCGGTATCCCGGGAAAATTACTGGGGCTTTATGCGGGTGTCGGTGCGGTCCTCGGACACTGTTTTCCGTGTTATATGCAGTTTCGAGGCGGCAAAGGCATTGCCTGCCTGGCAGGTCTTCTTGCGGTTTTTGATATCCGTGTATTCCTGTTCTGCATGGCCGTCTTTTTCCTGATCCTTGCGACTACGCACTATGTTTCCCTGAGCAGTCTGTTAGGCGTTCTGAGCTTTCTGATCGTTACCGTCATCATGGGACAGACCGGAAAACTCGGCGTTCCTCCGGAATATCTTAGGGAAATCTATATTGTGATCGCTTTTGTCGTCGCGCTTGCCTGGTACCAGCACAGAGGCAACATCGGAAGACTGTTAAGCGGAACGGAGAGAAAGACCTATATATTTAAGAAGAATAAAGTCTGATAGAAGTAAGGCACATAACAGAACAATCATGTAAGCAAATTTTATAAGGAGATTTATTATGGCGAATATTGCTGTTATTGGATCCGGAACATGGGGAACCGGGCTGGCAAGGCTTCTTTGCACAAATGGCAACACAGTGAAAATGTGGAGTCCCTTCAAAGAAGAGGCGGATAATCTTTCACGGACACACGTTCAGCCGAACCTTCCAAACGTCATACTGCCGGATACGCTGACTTTCACATCGGATATGGAAGAAGTGCTCAGCGAAAAAGAACTGGTCGTCATGGCCGTCGCTTCCCCTTTTACAAGAACTACCGCAAAGAAGATGGTACCGTATATAAAGAACGGACAGAAAATCGTCACGGTTACGAAAGGAATCGAGGAAGAGACACTTCTTACACAGGCGGAGATCCTTGAAGAGATCCTGCCGAGTGCAACAATCGGGGCCCTGTCGGGCCCGACCCATGCAGAGGAGGTCATTATCGGTCTTCCGACTGCGATCGTATCTGCCTCCTATGACAGAAAGATGGCGGAATATGTTCAGGAAGTCTTTATGAATCCGGTCTTCAGAGTCTATACAAGTCCGGATGTACTGGGCGTCGAGCTGGGGGGCTCGCTCAAGAATGTAATTGCTCTGGCCGCAGGTATGGCGGATGGAATGGGTTACGGGGATAACGTAAAGGCTGCCCTCATCACAAGAGGTATCCACGAAATCGGCGGACTTGCCATTAAGATGGGTGCCAGAGTAGAGACGCTTCAGGGCCTCTCCGGTATCGGCGATTTGATTGTTACCTGTGCTTCCATGCACAGCCGCAACAGAAGAGCCGGCATTCTCATAGGGCAGGGACGAACGATGGATGAGGCCATGAAAGAGGTCGGACAGGTCGTTGAAGGTGTCTACTCAGCGAAGGCTGCTCTTGCTCTTTCCGAAAAATATGATGTCGAGCTTCCGATCACAAAAGTAGTGAATGAAGTTCTTTTTAATGGAATGAATCCGCAGGACGGCGTTAGAGATCTGATGCTGAGAGATAAGAAAAGTGAGATTTCCCTTCAGTATGAGGATCTTCCCGAGAGCTGGAAATAAGAGACCATACGCCATTTCCTTCTTGATTGAAAGCTTCGGGATCCGGATCAACGCCGGCTGAGAATGAACAGACCTTAAAAACCGCAGATGAATGAAATTTTCTGATCTTACGTGATCGGCTTTCATTCATCTGCGGTTTTTTTACACGAGATTTTCCATGATATCATCGGGGATACTGGTCACCCGATAATTTTCGTTCATCGTATCAATAGCGGACATTTCAATGCTTGAGAGATCAAAATCAAATATCTGGCTGTTCTCCAGAAGACGGTCGATCCGGACAGTTTT
>DMAZ01000071.1:0-2053 GCA_003446335.1 Lachnospiraceae bacterium
GCACTCTCGATCGATGCCCGGCGCAAAGGTTCATATGAGATGCCGCCCTCCTGCGTTCTCCTCACGTTCACCCAATCCAGCGATTTTTCACGGAGTTCCTCTATTTTCGAGGTAGGGACATTACTTATTGTTAATTCTTCATGATCTTTCGGCAGGAGGAAGATCATGAAATTCGTCTTGTCTGTGTCCCCTCCGCTGGTATACGGAATGCTGAAAAAACCGTTCTCATCAGGTGTCACAAAGGTGACCGCGGCACTGGGCTTTACCCACCAGCGATCGTACGGACCCTGCAAATACAGCGTGACATGGTAGTCATCCGATGAAAACGCGCTGCCGTCTTTCATATAGATGCAGCCTTCAAATGGGTCGCGTTCACCGCACGCCGGAATATGGGTCATGGCGATGACCGGAACCGGCTCAGTCCCGGGTAATGTCCGTGTTTCAACGTGTGAGGCATCTCTTCTGCAGATGCGCCTCTCCAGGCCATCCTCTTCACTTGTTGGTTCCTTTACGACCGTCCATTCGCCCCAATCGTGTCCCAATGCCGGAATCTCTTCCTGCTTAGTGAGTATTTCTCCGCAGATCCGGCAATGTGACCCTTCTGTCAGTCCGGTCGTTGTGCAGGTAGGTTCGGTTCCCTCGTCAACCACTTCAGAATGGAGACAGCCGGTGAGGTCAAGGCTTTTGAAGAAAGTTGTGTCTGCATAACCCTCTTTCAGTACAAAGTTGTTTGTTCTGAAGCCGAAGTGAGTTCCAAAGGTCCCCTCATTTGTTTTCCATAATTCGTCAGCGGAGGCGAAGTAAAAGATCTGGGTATTTGTTGAAAGAGACCACTCCCGTATCTCTTCAAAATACTGCGCGGCTTCAGCTTCCCCTGCTGCTGCATTTCCCTGTGTTCCGCCGGCGGTTGGCCAGCCTGTCTCACTTACGAGCACCTGCTTATCGCCGCATACAGCCTGCAGAGAAGTGATGGAATCTATAAAGCCCTGTGCCGCCTCGGAGATGTCGGCTCCGCCCCAGAAGGGGTAGCAGTTCGGCATGATCAGATTGCAGGCTTTTCTCAGAGTCCCGTTGGACATCAGTACGTCCACACTGTCAGAGGTCGTCACCGGGATCGTCTCGTCTTCGAGTCGATCTCTGACGTAATGGATGTATTCGATGAGCTGCTTCGCTGTAAGCTTAGGCTTTATTTCCTCCGTTTCCAGAAGCGTCTCATTGCCGACACAGGCTACGTCGACCAGACCTCTATTGCACAGAGCGATCAGTGCTTCCAATTCCGCAAGATCTTCGGTCTCATTACCGGACAGGTACGCTGTGCCTACAACGGAAAGACCCATTTCATCTGCGATTTCATATGCTTTGCTGATGTCTCCGCCGGCGTTGTAGAAACGGACGGCATTTGAAAATTTCTTTAATGAGTCCAGATGCATCCTGATCTGGTCCTCGCTGAGCGGGTCTCCCGGTTGCTGCCCTTCCTCCGTGTAGAATCCGACATCCATCGCGATATGTGATGCTGACACCGGGAGGAGGGCGGAGATGGCGGGTGCGCCCTCTCCTGCATCGGGCAGATCTCTCTGCGGAGTGACCGTGCTGCCTTCGTCCGAGCGTTCCACTTTCACGCAGTCCAGGGCGCTGTCGCAGACTTCCCGGAAGTCGGAGTCTCCATATAACTCAGAGGGCATCCCGGTGTGATCTGAGGGGAAGAGCAGGAGCCAGAAATCTGTTTTGTCCGTGTCGCCGCCGCTGGTGTACGTGAGGTTGAAGTAACCTTCTTCATCGATCGTCACGAACGGCCGGGCGGCAGAAGGTTTTACATAGTATGCGTTGTAGTTCTGGTATGACACCTGAAGGTACATGGTGACATGGTAGTCTTCGGGAGAGAGTGCGCTGCCGTCCTCCATGAAGACATAGCCTTCAAAGGGTTCTGTCTTTCCGAGGTCGGGAATGCGGCTGAGGGCTATAACGGGGGTGCTGTCTGCTCCAACAACGGTCTCTTCCGGACTCTCTTCATTTATAAGTACTTCCATATCTTCAGGCCAGTCTGTTTCCGCCG
>DMAZ01000071.1:2207-5417 GCA_003446335.1 Lachnospiraceae bacterium
CTCCTCCCGTAATCCATAAAATACCATATACACGTTCCTCTGCACTTATTATAGTTTCTGCAATTTTTGCCGTCATTCTATTTGTGGTATAAGGGCCTGCAGTTTGTCATATACAGAGGCCTGCCACATTTTTGATACATGAAAACTTTTTTGACAGACTATATTTATAAACTATATTTATCATATATGAAGCTGATTTTGAATAAAGAATATTAAGAAATACCTGTATAATGGCGGTGAGCGCTTTTTCTGCGTATGATATAATAGAGCGGAAGTATGGTAAAACTGAGGAACAACTGCGAGGCGTTCCATAAGGGAGTATAAGATATGGATCAAATAGTGGAATGGGCAAAAGAACTTCAGAGTCTCGCACAGGCCGGACTCTTTTATGGTCATGATATATATGACAAAGAACGTTATGAGCGCATACGGGACATCTCTGCTGAAATGATGCTGATGAGAGCGGATGTGCCTGCCGAGAAGATCAAGGGATTATTTTGCGGTGATGAGGGATACCAGACGCCTAAGATAGATACACGCGCAGCGATCTTCAGGGATGGAAAAATCCTCCTGGTATGTGAAAAGGGTAAATGGTCGTTACCCGGAGGGTGGTGCGAATTTAATCTTTCTCCGGCAGACAATACCATTAAGGAGACAAAGGAAGAAGCCGGACTGGATGTTTCCGTAAAGATGGTCATAGCTGTTCAGGACAGGGACAAACACAATCTTCTGCCATTAGCCGAGGAGAAGTGTAACGAGGAGCAGATTCGAATGTGTTTTGATGCCTGTCAGTCCGATGGCTGGACAGTAGTTTTTGACTGATAAATCCCAGCTTCCCAGATCCGATAAGGACGTACAGTGATTTGGAAAAGTTAAGAGAGATTAAAACAGGAGGTGTTGTGCCGTGCATCTGGAAAGGATCACCGAAAACAACATTGGTTTCGCCGTTTCGGTACAGAATGAACTCTTCCCCGGAGAGAGCGCCAGGGCGAACTATGAAGAATCCCTTGTGGATTCCTCCGGTTATGAGTATTTTCTAATTTATGAGGGTGACGACTGTGCGGGGATCATCGGGCTCTACTGCATCCCGGAGGATCCGGACAGCGCCTGGCTCGGATGGTTTGGCATCAGAGAAGGCTTTCGCAGAAGGCATCTGGGTTCTGCCGCTCTGAAGCAGTTCGAGAAGATGGCAATATCCGAAGGTTACCGCTTTTCCCGGCTCTATACGGATGCACTGAGCAATGATGTGGCGATTGCTTTTTATCAGGCCAACGGCTATTTCTGTGAGCCCTATATGAATCAGGAGGATCCTGCCTGTATGCAGTACAAAACTCTCATTTTTTCAAAGACGCTGGCGGACGAACCCCTGATACTCTGGAACGGTAGAAACATACACCTTACCGAGCAGATAGAGAAACAGAGGAAATATCACGGAGATTCGCAGGTGCAGTCATAGGATGACAGCGTTCAACTATAATTTTCAAAATGATTAGGGATCTATCTGCATAGCATAAGGGCTCTACACGGATCTGACAAACTTTTCACTCGTCAGAACTCTGCGTAGAGCCCTTTTTTATTCTTCATCGCGCAATACTCGTGACGTGAGTCTACGATACGCGCGCAAAGTGAAATCTGGATTCATCGTGAGTACAATCCCGGCAACTCTACTATGCGTAGGTACCGTCATCGGAAAAACTGATTTACAATCTGTGCATGGAGGTGAGAACAGATATGAACCAATATGTTACAGGCACGGTTATAAAAGAACTACGTGAAAAAAACAAGATGACACAACTTCAACTGGCGGAGAAGCTGGGAGTGAGTGATAAATGTATCTCTAAATGGGAACGCTTCCGCGGATATCCGGATATTACTCTGTTGGAACCTATTGCGCAGGCATTCAGGATCTCCGTTACGGAACTGATATCCGGCAATACCATCCATAACACGAACGTATCTGCAAATATGCTGCGGTCGAAGTTTTATGTCTGCCCTGTCTGCGGGAATGTGATTCACAGCATGGGTGAGGCGGCCATTCATTGCCACGGTATACAGCTTATGCCCATAGAGTCAGAACCAACGGATGAACGGCACATGATTTTTATCGAGCGTGTTGAAGATGAGTATTATGTTCGGATTGACCACAGCATGACGAAGGAGCATTATATTTCGTTTGTGGCGGCAGCCTCATCCGATGATCTGCAGATGGTAAAACTATATCCGGAGGGAAATGCTGAAGCCCGTTTTAAAATCCGGGGAGTCAGAAGGATATTTTTTTACTGCAACCGTGATGGTATGTTTTCAATTGAACCGGTAAAAGGTATTGATGACAAGGAAAGCGGATATGATGATTCCCGGGAAAGAAGAGAACTGGAAAAGGCGGCGGAAATGCTGCTTGGATAGGTCATTTGTTTAGACAAAGCAAGATAAATCGGATAATTTCCGAAGATTATTCGATTGGAGAACTATAACGATTGTTGTTTTCTACGAGCAAGAAGTACAGGACAGGGTAGTTAACTCCGGTTCTATAGGATTCATTTTCACGGGCTCAAATATCTGTTTCACAGTGAAAACCTCCTTTACAAATTTTTAAGCTTTACTATAATTAGGAACATAGAAAATACAAGAAGGAAGAATATTCTTTTTAACTATATATAGTATAGTAATGGAGATTTGCAATGGCTAAGAAAACCTTACCCAAAGAAGAAAACATCTATGAAACAGATTGTCCTATCCTTTATGCCATGGATCTGATCGGACAGAAATGGAAGCTTCCGATCCTGTGGTATATAGCTGACGCAGAGAATCAGACACTTCGTTATCGTGAACTGGAGAGGAAGGTTGTTGGCATCACTGCAACTATGCTGACCAAGTGCCTGAGAGAACTGGAGCACGATAAGTTCATTACAAGGAAACAGTACAGTACAATACCGCCAACGGTGGAGTATTCGCTTGCGGACAGAGGAAAGTCATTGATTCCGGCATTGGAGTCTGTATATCAATGGGCGGATGAGCAGATGAAGAAAGAATAAAAAATGCTGGTCGAATACAGACAGGGCGAACGGAAATGAGTGAGCTCAAAGCGGTGGACGGACGTCTCCTTCGGATGAATAAAAGCTATGGAATAGTGCACTGTGTATGGATTCGTGGCAAAGGGGAGAGTTTAGTAATGAATAAAGAACAACTGTACAGATTTATTTCCGAGAGTAG
>DMAZ01000180.1 GCA_003446335.1 Lachnospiraceae bacterium
CTCGGCTGCGAGAAGTTTTCTCCGGATCGGTTCTGCGAATGGTATCCGGAACTGAATAATCCCGAAAATGTCATCGTTCTTCAGGAACATAAGGGATATGAGAATGTGATGAAAGCCATTCTGGAGATGGCTGAGAAAAAACTTGCCATACTGAATCAGAGAAAACGTGAGACACTGCCGCTTTCCGATCTTTTGGTCGGCATGCAGTGCGGCGGTTCGGACGCTTTCTCCGGTATTACAGCGAACCCGACGGCCGGCTATGCTGCCGATCTGATCGTGAGCGGCGGCGGGACAGTCATGTTCTCGGAAGTCACAGAAGTGCGTGACGGTGTACAATTCATCGCTCATCGCTGCATTAACGAGGAAGTCGGAAAACGCCTGGTCGAGGAGATGAAATGGTATGATAAGTATCTGAAGGATGGCGGTGTGGACCGCGGTGCCAATACGACTCCCGGGAATAAGAAAGGCGGTCTCTCCAATATCATTGAAAAGTCAATGGGATCTATTGCGAAGTCGGGTTCTTCCCCGATCGTTGAAGTTCTGTCACCGGGTGAAAAGCCTACGAAACACGGCGAGATCTTTGCGGCGACCCCTGCGTCAGATCTTGTATGCGGACCATGCCAGCTGGCTTCCGGAATGGGACTTCAGGTCTTTATGACCGGCAGAGGCACACCCTACGGTCTTGCGGCAGCACCGGTAATTAAACTGTGTTCCAGAAATGAGATGAAGGATCAGTGGTTCGATATCATCGATTTCAATGCAGGTCCTGCCGCAGTCGGAGACCGTACGATCGCGGAACAGGGGACCGAACTTTTTGAGTATATTCTTGATGTCGCCAGCGGACGAAAGAAACCATATACAGAGCAGTACGGACTGGAGAACGATCTGTGTATTTTTAACCCGGCACCGATCACATGATATTTTCAAAAGGCCGAAGCGGCGAATTTGCTGCTCCGGCTTTTTTCTTTGTATTGTAATTCTTCCGGTGAAACTTTAGAATTATGACATATGGGCAGCTTTTTCGAATGCGATGAATTTACTGCACTAAAAACCGATGCCTTATGCGAAGGCGGAAAGGAACGTTATGTCAGGTGGAATGAATGACACACCGAGATCCGATCGATTTACAATTGGAATATTCGGTGTTACAAATGCGGGAAAGTCTTCACTTATCAATGCGCTGACCGGCCAGCAGCTCGCACTGACCAGCTCGATTGCAGGTACGACAACGGATCCCGTAAAGAAATCGATGGAGCTTCTTCCGATCGGTCCGGTTCTTCTTGTCGACACGGCGGGGCTGGGTGATACCGGGGAACTGGGAAATGCAAGAATGGAGAAGACTTACGAGGAGATGAGGCGATGTGACCTGGCAATTGTAACGGTTCCTTTACAGAAAGGTGTGGGGCAGGAGGAGAAGAAACTCATTGAAAGGCTCGTACGGGCATCTGTTCCTTCCATCATGGCTGTGAACTTCTGCGACGCAGGCATGCCGGATGAGAGTGTGAGAGCTGCATTTGAGCAGATGAATCTGCCGGTGTGCTATGTCTCGGCGGTGAACGGAACAGGAATTGAGGAGCTCAAGAAGACGATAGTTGAGAATGCTGTGTTCGATGGGCCGGATCTCGGACTTATCAGCGGACTTGTGGAGCCCGGAGAGACGGCAGTATTGGTCATTCCGGTCGATAAGGCAGCTCCGAAGGGAAGACTCATCCTTCCTCAGCAGCAGACGATCCGGGATCTTCTTGATCACCGTGCGATGGCATATGTTGCGCAACCGGAAACACTGAAGTCCGTTCTTGATACGATGAAAGTACCCCCAAAGGTGGTGATAACGGATTCTCAGGCATTTGCCGAAGTAGCAGCCATTGTGCCTGCGGAAATCCCGATGACTTCGTTTTCTATTCTGTTCGCGAGACAGAAGGGAAATATTCTGACCCTCAGAGATGGGGCTTCGAAAATACGAAAACTGAAAAGCGGGGATAAGGTCCTTATCCTGGAAGGATGTACGCACCACAGGCAGGAGGATGACATAGGGACAGTAAAGATTCCGCGCCTTATACGTAAAGCAGCCGGACCGGACATTCTGTTCGAATGGTATCGCGGGAATTCACTCCCGGAGAATTTTGAAGAATACAGCCTGATCGTGCACTGCGGCGCATGCATGCTCAACCGCAGAGAGATGCAGTATCGTCTCCGAATGGCAGCGGCCGGAGGCGTGCCGATCACGAATTACGGGATGGCGATAGCGGAAGTACTCGGAATTCTCCCAAGGGCTATGGAACCGTTCGAGCTTAATAAGGTAAAAGAGTGAAAAACGAAGCGTTCGCGAATTATAGAAGGAAACAGGTATGATAATGAAGCTCATCGGAAGGCGGCGAAAAATTGACTTGACCGGTTGATAAGAAAGAGTTTCACTGCTATACTCATATTTCACGGGCAAGGAGCACTGGCGGATCGCAGATGACCGCTTTATTACAATGGAGTGTGATAGATGAATTACAGAATAATTAACGGAACAATTTTAAAATCAGATCGGGATGAGCTCTATGTCACGAAGGGGGATCTGTTCGTAGCAGACGGTAAGATTTATGAGAATATAGCGGAAGATATGCGTGCGGAAGATGCAGAGGTAATCGATGCTGCCGATCACCTGATCATGCCCGGACTGATCAACCTGCACACACATGCTTATATGACGGTCATGAGGAACTATGCCGACGACGTCGATTTCGATGAATGGCTCTTCAGAAGAGTCATGCCGGTCGAGGACAGACTTCCTGCTGAGGGAGCTTACTGGAGCTCACTGCTTGCCTGCATGGAGATGGTAC
>DMAZ01000224.1 GCA_003446335.1 Lachnospiraceae bacterium
CGACGAGCCTTCTTGAGACCGTACTCATTGAGGAAATGCTCAATTTTCCTTATTTTAAGCCGTTTCTGCTTGGAATTATCCACTTACGTAACTGGGAAAATGGCCTAAATTTTTTATTTTTTCTGGCTGTCCGTATTATCTGATGGTTTTCTATCAAGTGCTTCCTTCACAACGGAAGAAAGCTTTCTTGGGTCATTATACTTGACCTTGGCATAAATATCCATCGTTGTTTTGCTGTTATCATGCCCTGCCAGATACTGCACCGTCTTCGGATCCACACCTGCATAGATGAGATTCGTGATGTAGGTATGTCTCAGCATATGCGGTGACACGTAAAAATCAATGTCGCAGTGAATGCTGTGATTGTTGCGGACAGGCTCCCCTTTTTTATGCTGGATTGTCGTCCTGATTGCCTGGCCATTGACGTATTTGTAACATCTTCTTTCCAGGGTCGATCTCACTTTTACGTAATTCCAGATCCGGGTGTACTGCGAATAAGATATTGGACCATCTCCTTCCTTCGGTGTAATGACATAATTACCCTTTCCAAGTTCTTTTTCCTTCTGCAGAGCTTTCTGCAATATTTTCGGTATCGGGATATCTCTCCTGGCAGCTTTGGATTTCAGCTTTTCTGTTACTTCCGGACGGTTGTGGACTGAGCGCCACGCCCGCCGCACAGAAATATACGGCGTTTCTGCATCCAGAAATACACAATCCCATTGCAGCCCTAGGATCTCTTCCCGGCGAAGCCCTGCATACAGACCAATCAGGATAAAAAGGTAGACCGGCGTTTCTTTGATTGAAGCAAGTAGTGTCTTCACCTGCTCATCTGTCAGAGCCTGTCTCGGCTTCACCGGAACGCCGCCTCTTGCCGGCAGCTCCTCAGAAGAATCATAGTCAATGAATCCGCTTCTCAATGCTGACTTGAAAATTTGTTTGATCAGCATATTTACATGATCATAAGTCTTCGATGACATCTGTGAGATTGGCACCATCGCAACTCTCAGATCATCCAACCGGACATCTGACATATACATATCGCCAAGCGGTGTGACTATGTAATTTTTAATCGCATTCTGATAGCCTTTCATCGTTGCATAAGACAACCTGGGCGACTGCATTTCCAGCCATTTTTCACTGTATTCTCTGACTGTCGGATTTTCTCTTCGGAACAATTCATCCTCGATTTCATCCCGGAGCTCTTTCTCCTTCTTATATAGTTCTTCAGGCGTACTTGCATAAAGTGGGCGAACCTTTCCGTTGATATCCTTTATTCTTGTCCGATAGTATGAATGTCCATGAATTACATGCGTCCCATAATTAGGAACACTCCTTTTTCTCTCAACTCTCTCTGCCATTGCTGATCACACTCCTTTCGCTCTGGCTTTTTCCAACAATTTCTTTGTATCAGAACAAACCGGATCGCTTAAGGATGTCGATTCAGGGCATAAAGAAAGAGTGAAGGAATCAATTTCCCCCTCGCCCTTCTTTCTAATATATTAGTAGGAATCAATCCTCGTCTTCCCACTCGTCAAATGCATCCTGAAGCTGATTGATGACCTGATCCGGTTGGTGATACTTGACCTTGGCATAGATATCCATCGTTATCTTGCTGCGGGAATGTCCTGCCAAATACTGCACTGTCTTCGGATCCACACCTGCATGGATGAGATTCGTGATATACGTATGACGCAGCTGATGTGCTGTCACCTTGAAATCCAGACTGTAAACTACATGTCCGTTATGTCCAGCCTTCTCTCCCAGTTTTGCCTCAAACGTATGCTTTACCCGGACGCCATTTTCATACTTGAAGTAATGCTTTTCACCGGCTGTTCTTGTATCGATATATTTCCAAAGCAATTTAAACTGCCCATAAGTAAGCGGGTCACCTTTATCGTTAGCAATCACAAAGTCCGAAGTCGAATGCTCCTTCACTTTCGAAAGACATTCAAACAGACAATCCGGAAGCGGAATATTTCTGCGTGAAGAAGTGGTCTTCAATTCATCCGTGATCACCGGATGATTATTTTCCGTATGCCATGCACGCTGCACGGACAAATACGGTGCATCCGCATCCAGGAAAACACAGTCCCATTGAAGCGCCAGAATCTCTTCTCTCCGCAGACCCGCATATAAGCCCAGCATAACAAATGTATACGTTGTCTCTCGATCCTTTACGGCACTCAGAAGCTTTTCGCACTGTTCATCGGTCAGCGGAATCCTTTCTTTCTGCGGAACTCCTCCGCCTTTTGCCGTCAGATAAAGTGTTGGATTCTTATCAATGATTTTGCTGTGATAAGCCGACTGGAAGATCTGCTTACACAGAACAACAACCGATTTATAAACCGAAGCCGACTTATCTGAAACAGAAACCATGGCAAGCTGAATATCATCCAGTGTCACATCCGTCATCTTTTTGTCTCCAAGCTGAGAGATGATATGTCTGCGCACCTTGGACTGATAATCAATCAGCGTTGTCGGACGAACCTGCACTGACTGCATGATCAGCCATTTCTCACAATACTCTTTTACGGTTGGTGATTTCTTCCCGAGCAGAATGGAATCAATGTGATCCAATGCAGCCTGTTCTTTCTCATACAGAACCTCGCGGCTTTTTCCATACAGGGCAACCTTTTTGCCCTCCGCCGTTTCCACATACGTCCGATAATAAGTGTCTCCATGAATCGTTACTGTTTTATATCTCGGAAGACGTCTTCGATTTACTGTCATTTTTCAAATACCTCCTGACCTGTAGAATGATCCTTAAAGCCGTTCTATCAGAACCACCGCAGAAGCACCACGATGTCGATTTCTAAGAACGGCCTGTTCTCCGAAATCTTCTATTTGTCAGTCTGGTATTGACCGGATCCGCCTTACGTGTTGCACGTTCCGTGTAATCACGCAGCGCTTTTTCCGTAAAATAAACGCATCCGTTTTCGACATACTGAATGAATGCGATCTTTCCACTCATCCTTTCATAATCCAGCTTTGATACGCTGATGCCGAGAATCTTTGCGGCATCTTTTCTCTTGATCAGTGCTTCCACAAATGCGTCACCTCCTCTCCACGCTGCTAACGGGCCTTATAATGTCTTGTCCGGCTTTCATCTAAGTAATAACCAAGCTGCCTCCTCACGGCTTCATCGATGCCACGCATCTGTCCCCGGCTTACCTTTCCCAGGTACCGAAGGATACAGCTCTTGTCGTAAGTGCCAACCTGCTCGCATAATGCCATTGACGGTCGAAGCAGTCCTTTTGCCGACCGCAGAGGATAATGTGTCGGCAGTTTGTTTTTCTTCATAAACTTCGAGGTCAGCGGCACGATGGTAATTGTCGGCGAATAGTAATTTCCGACATCATTCTGCAGAACCACAACGGGCCGGACACCTCCCTGCTGTGATCCTGTCGGTTTACCGAGATCGGCAAGATAGATATCGCCTCTCCGGTAAATCCAGCCTTTTCTCATCATGCTTCCTCCAATCCCATAAGCTCTGTTATGGATAAAACATTGCAGATGAGTTTTCGCCCATCTGCAACGCTTTCTTCTGATATGGGTCTTCCTGTATTTTTCCTGTACCCCGGAAGTCTGGGATTTCACATCGGCGGCAGCCTGCTTCGCTGCTCCATTGGAGTCTCACCATCCCGCCTGCATTATGACCGGACCGCGAATTACGGAAGTATCATTGTCCCTTCCTGCAATCATCGCCAATACAAGCAGCATGCTTGATTTTTTCTGCAGTATGTATCCGCTTGCGTCCCGATGGACATCATCGCGTACTGCAGGCTCCCGCAGGAAGTAATGTACCGAGTGAAAGGTATTCAGTTTTCAAAGATCCCTGTTCAGAACCGGTAGGGACCGGTTCTGATTAAAGGATATCTTCATATGTAAAACTCCTCGAGATCGTACAAAGGTTGAAAATAGACCATGAAACGGTACATTGATTACATCCGATTTGTGATTGTCAAAAGTTCCTGAATCACATGCAGAAGTTCCTCCTTCGTGTTACTATCGGATGCCTTTTTCCCAAGGATCAGGTAATCAAGGCTGACATCGAAAAATTCCGCCATATCAATGAGCAGATCGATCGAATAGCTTCTGGCTCCGCGTTCCGCCTGACTGATATGGCTGTAACTGCAATGCAGCTTCTCCGCCAATTTTTCCAAAGTTAAACCGCGACGTTCTCTTAAAAACCGAACCCGGTTTCCGATCTCAATTGCATTAAAATTCATAAAAAACCACTCCTGTTCGTAAGATTTGCAAATCGCGATTGCAAGTAAAGCCTTACGTCACAGGAGTGGTGTTGCCGGTTACATATGTGGTTATATTCCGGTCGCATCTACAAGTCGTGTTTCAAAGCAGTTGCATTACCGGTTGTATTTCGGTTGCGTTACTTTTCGGTATACGGTTTTATAAATTCATATTTTTTTGAAAGATCATTTTTGAGTTTTTTACGTGACTGAGGCTCGAGAATTTGGAGTGCAGAAGAATATTCCCTTCTTGCCAAATCCAGCATTCCCCGTTCGATCATGGAAACAATCAGCCAGTAATACAGGCGTCCATTCTTACTATGATGCTTAAGGGCAGACACGGCATATTCATGAATGGCAGTATAATCCTGACGTTCATCCAGAAGTCTGAATAGTTCTTCGATTGCCTGAAAGAAATGATCACTGTAGGAGAAGGTCACTGGCATCAGCCAATGTTCCATAGAAGCTGGCGGATAGACATCATTTTTATAGAGATTCACTGCCTTTTCCAGAAGTCGGATCTTGTCGTTTTTATTGGATGAATTCTTTGCCAGCTTATAGATTTCATCAAAGAAGTCGGTATCGACTTTAATGTTCAAGTTACTATTCAGCCGATACCCTGAAGGTTCGGTTACAATCAGTTGCTCCCCGCCGAACAGGTCTTCATACGTCTGGCGGAACCGGAAGATGTAATGCTTGATCTGCCTGCTGAAAGACTCATAATCATCGTAATCCGGGTACATTGCTTCTGCGATCTCCCGTGGAGAATGTGCATGATTGCGATGAATACACAGATACACAATAATCGGAGCGATCTGCATCTTGTTGATCTCATCACTTCTGATTGCGCCATACGCAGTGAAGATCTCCAATCCGCCAAACAGATTGATACAGACATCTTTATTGCTCTCGATGCCGGAAGCCAGAATCTGGTGCCTGGTATTTTCGATGAGACGATAATCATGGAATTCACAGGAAGCGATATATGCAGAGAGTTTCAGAAGATCCAGGTTATCGACAAATTTCTTCGGATTGCGGACAACGATGAATCCGGTTGCACCTTTGTAATAAGGTGCGGCAATAACAGATTTTGTATTCAGCCTTTTATAGCTCTCTGACTCTTCCGGCGTAACGGTATCGACAAGAGGAATGTTCAATGTCCGTTCTTCCGTCATGGCATTCGCCCATGTCGGATACTCGGAAACATTTTCAAATTCATAAAACCTTGTCGGTGTCATCCCTTTTGTCCTGGCGTTATACCACCAGTAAGGTGCCCATACGCCGATATCCTGCTGAATATCAAGAACACCGCTCCAGTCACCATCGTAATATTCACAGGTTAGACGGAGCACCTTCATAATGATGTCTTTAGGGACCAGGTCCCGCCGGAATTCTTTTTCCAGCCTGACCATCATTTGTTCCAGTTCGATGGCAGCCTCGACCTGTTCATCACTGAATATGTCAGGGTCTGCGGAAGAATTAAAACTATTCTTCAGCATAGTATTCGCCCCCTCTGATATTTCCCAAGAAAAGAAAACAATCGCAGGCCTGTCAGTCTGATGCGTCTGACAATCCTGCGATTTTCGAGTTCTTTTTCTGTGTAAATGGTAACAGGATTTTCCGCCGCACCATTGTTTTTAGTCCTTGATCGGTGACTTCAATATTGCATCAATGACGTTACAGATCGTAAGCTTCTGGGTTTTATTGCATTTCTCCAGCTTCTTCGAGATCTCGGAATCCAAAGCATATTCAGCTTCCAATTTCGGGTCATCAATGTAAAAGTAATCAAGTCCCTTTCCCAATTCGCGGCCGATCCGTAAGAGCAATTCTCTTGAAATACCAGAGTGTCCATTTTCGATCCGACTGAGATACTTCGGATCCATATTTACGAGCTCAGCTAAAGCTTTCTGCTTTAATCCTTTATCAAGACGAGCCTCACGGATACGGCGGCCAACAGCAGCATTGGTAATTTGTTTATCAGCTTCAGAAACGCTCTGCATAACCAACCACTCCTTTCCTCTTGTCTCCACTTTCATTCTAAAAAAGTGGACATTTCGTGGGAACTTGTGAATTGTCCACTGTTCGCACGACTCGTCCACCTTTTGTAGGAAACTTATTTAGGAAGGTTAGCTAATTATTGATTGCAAGATCTGAATTGCTGATATATGTTCATTTCATTTGTTGCTTTCTTATTGAAGAATCCGGAGCCCGTTGAGCACCCTGTCCGGTGCAACTGAGCCACCATTCCGTTATTAACTGAGCCACCATTCCGGCGATAACTGAGCCACTTTTGTTTGAGACTCCTACAATGATGACAAACGCA
>DMAZ01000102.1 GCA_003446335.1 Lachnospiraceae bacterium
GCTTTCTTGAGCTGGCCTGCAGCAACGATCGGCATCCACTTCTGTACATACTGGATCGCTGTATTGGACTTGCGGCTGTAGAGCTTCAGATACTTATCAGCCAGGGCCGGGTCTTCCATTGTGAACTGAAGGTATGTAAGAGCTGCATCCGCTCCGGCGTTACCCTGTGTAGCATGTGCCCAGTCGATGATCTTGTAACCGCCGTCAGCTGTCAGGATGATGTTGGACGGATTGAAGTCACCATGGCAGAGTTTTGTATGACGCTTCATGCCGGCAAGTCTCTGGAGGAGCTCATACTTTGTACTCGGATCGATATCCTCAAGTGCGGTGATTTCCTCTGTACGCTTTGTGATCGTATTGCGCAGACCGATTGCGCGGAAGCTGTTGACCTCGAGCTGGATGTCTACGAACTTCTCAAGATTTGCCTCAAGGTTCTCCGGCTCATTCTTGATCTTATCCGCGAGAGTCTCTCCTTCGACATATTCGAGTGCCAGTGCCCATTTGCCGTCGAACTCTTTTACATACAGTACCTTTGAAACCGGAACGCCGTAAGATTCCACGTATGCCGTGATCAGCGCTTCATTAAAAATACCTGTCTTCGGGTGGGTCGGCTCGAAAACCTTGATGACCTCATCACCCACTTTGTAGACTGTCTTATAAGAACGTTTTACAATAATGTCTTTTTCGTTAAATTCCATATCGGACCTCCTTATATGGTTCGGGTATCTGCCCGATGGTGCACTTTATATGTGTGCACCATCCGGCGGGCGGTATTTTTCAAATGTGCTATGGGATCAGAAGTCTACTTTCTTGTCATCCTCGCCATAGTATGCCAGCGTGTAGATCTTCTTGATCTCCTCGATGAGCGGGTATCTCGGGTTAGCGCCTGTACACTGGTCATTGAAGGCCTGTTCAGCCATCTCGTCCAGAGTATCGAAGAAGTATTTCTCGTCAACGCCGTACTCGCGGATGGAATCCTTGATGCCGATTGCGTGCTTCAGGTCGCGGAGCTTTTCGATGAAGAGGTCCAGAGTCTCGTTATCATCTTTGCCCTTGATGCCGTTGTACTCCGCGATCTCGCAGTAGCGGCGGAGTGCATGCGGGTACTGGTACTGCGGGAATGTTCCCATCTTTGTCGGAACTTCCTTTGCATTGAAGCGGATGACATAGAGGAGTACAAGTGCGTTTGCTACGCCGTGAGCGATGTGGTGGAATGCACCGAGCTTGTGAGCCAGGGAGTGGTTAATTCCCAGGAAGGCATTGGCGAAGGCCATACCGGCGAGGCAGGAGGCATTTGCCATATGATCACGGGCTGTTACGTTCGTTCCGTCTGCATAAGCAGTCGGCAGGTTGTCAAATACAAGCTTGGTTGCCTTGAGGGCAGTACCATCCGTGAAATCGGAAGCCATGATGGACACGTAGGCTTCGATTGCATGTGTCATAACGTCGATACCGGATGCGGATGTCAGTCCCTTGGGCTGTGTCATCATGTTATCCGTGTCAACGATTGCCATATCCGGAAGGAGCTCATAGTCAGCCAGCGGATACTTGATGCCTGCGTCGGAATCTGTGATGATCGCGAACGGTGTCACTTCGGAGCCGGTTCCTGAGGAAGTCGGGATGGCTACGAAATAAGCCTTCTTGCCCATCTGCGGGTACATGTAGATACGCTTTCTGATATCCATGAAGTCCATGGCCATGTCTGAGAAGTCAGCGTCCGGATTCTCGTAGAGCACCCACATGATCTTGGCTGCATCCATTGCGGATCCGCCGCCGAGAGCGATGATGACATCCGGCTCGAATGCGCGCATCTGAGCTGTTCCGGCAAGAGCGTTCTTAAGGGTCGGGTCAGGCTGTACGTCTGAGAAGCAGGCATGTACAATGCCCATGGAATCGAGCTTGTCCTCGATCGGGCGTGTGTTGCCGTTCTTGTAAAGGAAACTGTCCGTGACGATGAAGGCGCGTTTCTTGTGCATGATCGTGCCGAGCTCGTCGAGTGCGACAGGCATGCAGCCCTTCTTGAAGTAGACCTTTTCCGGTGTGCGGAACCAAAGCATATTCTCTCTCCTCTCTGCGACTGTCTTGATATTGATGAGGTCCAGGACGCCTACGTTATGGGATACGGAGTTCCCGCCGTAGGAGCCGCAGCCCAGTGTCAGGGAAGGAATAAGCTTGAAGTTGTAGATGTCGCCGATACCACCCTGTGAGGACGGTGTATTGATCAGGATACGGCATGTCTTCATGCGGTCTGCATGAGCGGCCATCTTTTCTTTCTCATCTGTATCGATATAGAGAGAAGCTGTATGGCCGTAACCGCCGTCGCGTACCAGCTGCTCTGCTTTCTGAAGAGCTTCCTCGAAATTGTCTGCACGGTACATGGCGAGGACCGGAGAGAGCTTTTCATGTGCAAATTCCTCGGAAATGTCGACAGAGGTGACTTCACCGATGAGGACCTTGGTGGTCTCCGGTACTTCTACGCCGGCCATGGCAGCGATCTTGTATGCACTCTGGCCTACGATCTTGGCGTTCAGGGCACCATTGATGAGAATTGTCTTGCGGACCTTCTCGATTTCGTCGTCCTTCAGGAAATAGCATCCGCGGTATTCGAACTCAGCCCTGACATCATCGTAAATATCGTTCAGAACTGTGACGGACTGCTCGGATGCACAGATCATACCATTGTCAAATGTCTTGGAATGGATGATGGAGTTAACGGCCAGCTTGATATCAGCAGAGCTGTCGATGATGACCGGTGTGTTGCCCGCGCCAACGCCGAGGGCCGGTTTTCCCGATGAATATGCTGCATGGACCATGCCTGGACCACCTGTTGCAAGGATGCAGTCAGCGTCTTTCATGACCGTCTGTGTCAGAGCGAGAGACGGAACGTCGATCCAGTCGATAATGCCTTCCGGAGCGCCTGCTGCCACAGCTGCGTCAAGAACAAGCTTTGCGGCCGCGATCGTGCTTTTCTTTGCGCGCGGATGCGGAGAAATGATGATGGCATTGCGGGACTTGAGACAGATGAGCGTCTTAAAGATGGCAGTTGATGTCGGATTCGTAGTCGGGATGACTGCGGCGATGAGACCGATCGGCTCGGCAATCTTTTTAATGCCGTAAACCGGATCATCTTCGATTACGCCGCAGGTCTTTGTGTTGCGGTAGGTGTTATAGATGTACTCAGCAGCGTAGTGATTCTTGATGACCTTGTCTTCTACGAGACCCATGCCGGTCTCTTCGACAGCCATCTTTGCCAGCGGGATCCTGGCCTTGTCAGCTGCGGTAGCAGCTGCCTTGAAGATCTTGTCGACCTGCTCCTGTGTGTAGGTCGCGAAGACAGCCTGTGCCTTCCGCATCTCAGCCATTCTGGCTTCGAGTGCTTCGACGGAATCAATGATGCCGGTTGCCTGAATTTTTTCTTCCATTTGGAAACCTCCCTGGATATGATGTGGGTTGCTGCGCTTCTCGATTCGATACTGTTATATCGATATCGATTTATTGATATCATTATATCGATATATTGTTATCGAATCAACATGGGAAAACGACAGTTTTCAATATAATTTTTAGGTATTTATTGTGCATTGTGTGCAAACTCTGGTACCATTTTAAACGTGTTAAGAAATGGATTCAATAGAAGAGAAAAAGTTTCTAAAGAGTTAAGAATCACCAGTGCCTGCATGCGTATGCAGACATTTCATGTTATAATAGGGCAGAACAGTGAACATGGAGATTTAAAATATATGCATGAACTTGGAATTGTGACGTATGTTGCCCGTCAGGTCGATGAGGTCGCTGCTGAAAACAAAATAGAGGAGATAGCGGAGGTCGTTATAGAAATCGGAGAAGTTTCCGGAATCGTTCCGGAATTCCTGACGGATGCCTGGGATTATTTCCGGAAAAATTATCCGGTCCTTGCCCATTCGAAGCTGCGCTGCGAGATGATCAAAGCTTTTACATTCTGTGATGACTGTCAGAAGACATATCCGACGGTACAGTACGGAAAAACATGTCCGTACTGCGGAGGGGGCAATACCTGGCTGCTGGTCGGACGGGAATGTAATATCAAGGAGATCCTGGTTCCTGATGATGAGGAGGATGATACATGACATGCCTTTTGCCGGAAGGATGTGTTCCCTGAAAACCGGATTCTATGATATGATGATACAAGGGCAAAAGGGTAAAAGGGAATGAACCGATCATGACTGCATGGATCGGGGAACTGTCTTGAAACCACTGTTAAATACATAATTCAAAAAGGAGGGTCTTACATGATCAGAAAACCGGAAGAATTTAATGTCGAGTATAAGGAGCATATGCGCGATGGTGACGGTACCGTTATGCTTACGCATTTCATCAAAGGACCGGAAGAATTAAACGGCAAAGGCCGACTTTTCTCAAAGATAACCCTTAATCCGGGATGCAGCATCGGATATCATGTACACGAAAAGGATGCAGAGCTTTTCTATATCCTGAAAGGTACGGCAGAATACAATGATGCCGGTGAGATCAAGACTGTTCAGGCCGGAGATGTGACAATCTGTCCGACCGGCACGGGACACGGGATTGCCAACAGGACCGATGAGGTCGTGGAACTCGTCGCAGTGATCGTATATGAATAAATAGAAGAA
>DMAZ01000233.1 GCA_003446335.1 Lachnospiraceae bacterium
GTATCAAATCCGAATCTCCCTGCATTGTTCAGCATCCATTCAAATGCTCTGTTCGTATCTTCAAGCGCAGCCGGGAATACGGCTTCCGGCGCCAGGCGATAGGAGAAATTCACGACCGCAAATCCCCTTCTGGAAAGCTCCATGCAATAGAACTGATAGCGGTCCTTATCACCGTAGACCCAGCCTCCGCCATGAACGCTCACGATGACAGGAAGATCGCGGCCCTCACTTCTTTTCGGGCGATACACATCCAGCACGTTCCACTTCGGATCCGGTCCGTACAGAATATTATCATATCGAACGACATCCGGCGGGGACGTAAGTCCCCGGTCACGTTCCGTATCTCCGCTTCCGAAAGTGTCTCTGATCAAGTCACTTGTCTTGGACATTGTGCATCTCCCTGTTTACTGTTTCTCAAAGCTGATCACATCATGGCTGTCGCTCATGTCGATCCAGTCAAGCGCTTTGAGGCTGCCGGTGCTTTCATCGAATATCATGCTGAATGCCCCGTTTCCGCCGGTCTCGGATATCTCACTGCTGCTCTCTTCCTGACCGTCGGTAATCGCGGCCTGATTCACGGTACCATCCACATAGACAAGGGCCTGTTTCAGTATATCATAGTAGACCGTCATCGTATTATAGACGGCATTACCATCCCTTCCGCTTCCGTCTGAGATGACCACATCAAAGCCGTCAACGGGATTGGCTGTGATCTCCATGAACATCGGTCCGTCATCTTGCTGCTGCCAGGTCCCCTCAAGCAGACTCTCTGCTGTTTCGCTGTCAAGTGGACTGACATCCGTGAACGCGTAACTTACAATTTTATGATCCTTGACCTCCACGTCCACATCAATGTAGGCACAGGTATATACTCCATTTGTATAGACCAGGCGAACATAGTCATCCCCATCTCCTGCATCGGGCAGGGCTCTGAAGCTTCCCACGTACACGCCTCCGTCCATATCCGAATCGGCAAGCCGCTCGACCAGAGAGGCATCTCCTTTATCCCCCTGGTAATAGGACCATGAAAAACCTTCTTTTACAGTCCCCCCGTCAAGCCGGATCGTCAGGTTTCCTTCCTCAACGAGTTCTCCTTCTTCCTTCGGCATTTCAAAAACATCCCGCTCAATGATTTCCTCATACACATTATCATCTTCCGCAGCGGCTGCGCTCTCCGCTTCGGTCGAACCGGATTCTGCCCCGCTCATCCCATCTGTCACTTCTTTCACATCTGTTCCCCCGGCATTCCCGGAACAGGCTGTCATGAGAACGGAGGATCCCAGCAACAGTGCTAACATCGTCTTTTTAATCATCTCATTTACTCCTTATTATAAAGTTTACATTGTAGCTTGATCATATCACTGTTCACTATACACTATTTTTGTGACCATGCTGTGAGATTCTATCATTTTCTTTAATTTAGGCACTTCATTTTTTATATTTGACATCTTTTTGCATGAACACTATAATCAGAACAGTTTGCCAGTACATAAGGAGGTATATTCTGTGAAATTAAGTGCAGGAAATCAGTTTGCCGGCACAGTCGCCAAAGTCAGCGAGGGTGCAGTAAACGGTATCGTATCCATCGACGTGAACGGTACGATCGTGTCATCCACCATTTCCATGTCCGCCATCCGTGAACTGGGACTGGAACCCGGAAAGAAAGCCTATGCCGTCGTGAAAGCTACTGATGTAATGGTCGGCCGGGGCGAACATCTGGCTTTAAGCGCCCGGACAGACAATGTAAGGGAACACCATCCTGAAAAAATATGATTTGTTGGCTGTGTGTTGGCTGCGTGTTGGCTACGTACACAAATTGACAGATTTTCACAGGAATTCTACTTTTTATAAAGCATAAAGAAAAACCCCGAAAACACAAGGTTTTCGGGGTTTTTGATCTGTTTGATCGGAAGTTCTTCTGGTAGAAAAATTATCTCTTTGAGAACTGCGGAGCACGTCTCGCGCCTTTGAGACCGTATTTCTTTCTCTCCTTCATACGCGGATCACGTGTGAGGTATCCGGCCTTCTTCAGTGTCGGGCGAAGTTCCTCGTCCATCTTGCAGATAGCACGTGCAAGTCCGTGACGGATTGCACCGGCCTGACCTGTATATCCGCCGCCATGTACGGTAACGATCACATCATACTTGCCGACGCCATCGATTGCTACGAGCGGCTGACGAACAACGACCTTCAGTGTCTCCATACCGAAGAAGTCGTCGATATCACGCTTGTTAATTGTAATCTTGCCATTGCCCGGTGTAAGATAAACTCTAGCTACAGAGCTCTTTCTTCTACCTGTACCATAAAACTTTTCGCTTGCCAACGTCTTACCCTCCTATCAGAATTTAAGGTCAAGGACTTCCGGTTTCTGAGCTGCCTGCTCATGTTCCGGACCTGCATAGACATGAAGTTTCGAATACATCTGCTTGCCAAGAGCGCCCTTCGGGAGCATGCCGCGAACTGCGTGCTCGACAACTCTCTCCGGATGCTTTTCCAGCATCTCACGAAGAGTAGCGGTCTTTACGCCGCCGACATATTCTGAATGACGGAAGTAGATCTTCTGATCCATCTTCTTACCTGTGACTTTGATCTTAGCAGCGTTGACAATGATTACATAATCACCTGTATCAACATGCGGTGTGAAAATCGGCTTCTTTTTGCCTCTGAGAATGGTGGCGACTTCTGAAGCCAGATGGCCGAGCGTAACACCTTCAGCGTCAATCACATACCATTTACGCTCAACTTCATTCGCTTTCGCCATAAATGTGCTCATGGATATTTCCTCCTGATGAAATTGTCAAAATGAATATATACATGGCAGCCTGTCATTCCGGGGCATGGCATGAACTCTGCCTCATCCGTGTTTCCTCCGCAGGAAAATTCGAATGCCTGCAGGCCGAGCGGCTTCCGATTACCTTCTCTTCAGCGCTCAATCCTGCTCGTCTCCAAAACGTCCGGGTTGCGAAGCCGGTACGCTCAAAAAGACACAAAAATAATGTGCGGCCGGGAATGCCGCACGAATTATTATAAAGAAATCATGTTTTGATGTCAAGTGTCGATTCCGTAATTTCTGCAGTTAAATCCGCTTTAAGTCAGCAATAAAATCAGCAATACGGTACGCATTGCACGCTTCGACAGAATTCCTGCATGCAGACCGCATCAGTAAATTGTCTTCACATCCTCTTCCTTCAGGCCGTACGTCTGAAGAAATTTCTGATACACAGAATAATCCCTGATCATCACGATCTCATGAAGTGTCCCTCCGTTCCTGTCTCTGAATCCGGCGACCTTTTCCCCTGTGCATATACTCGACCGGATGACCGGTTCATGCACTGCGGGATCATAAGGAAATCTCGGTTCTTCTGTTTTTTTCTTTCTTCCAAACATATCAGCACCTCTTTTTTCTGTCGACGGGGACGTCGCATTAAGCATTATATGCAAAAATATTCATTCAGGGACCGCTCGCGCTTA
>DMAZ01000010.1 GCA_003446335.1 Lachnospiraceae bacterium
CCTTGCCTATTCTTCTTGAAAATCTGAAAAAGCTGATATGTGATACAGCGGCAAATGCCGGCATACAAGTACCCGATCTGCGCTTCCCGTTGATCCTCCGATCCGGGATAAATCAGGAAGGCAGGAGTGTGCGTTTCTACCTGAATTTTTCGGGAGAATCGCAAGCTGCAGTCTGTTCGGACGGCGGGACGGAACTGCTTACGGAAAAGCAGATACATAAGTTACAGGAAATACAGATCGAGCCATGGGGGCTTGCGGTCATAGAGAGCTGAATGATTTGCCGTGATATACCGGCATCATGCGTAAGAAATTAAAGTACAGCGGACATTGTTCCGAATACCAGGACCAGAACCAGCAGAAGCACGATTTCCTGTTTCCAGCGGTTGGCCAGAAGCCCGATGCATTCCCTCATAAATGCATTCGGCCAGAACCACCACTTGGTATCGCTTCCGATACCTTCCGCCCTGAGACCGGCCAGAGACGCCCAGATCCCGCTCCGAAAAACATGATAGTTGGTCGTGGAGAAGACGACGCGGGCTTCTGGATTGCTTTTCTCTATCAGATTCTTAGAAAATTCCATATTCTGATAGGTGTTGCGTGATTGATTTTCCGGGAGAATATATTCTTCCGGAATTTTTTTGGAAGTCAGGTAACGATGCATGGCTTCCGCCTCCGCCATCACCTCATTCGGGCCCTGTCCTCCGGAGGGAATGAGTGTGGCAGTATTTCCGTACTTCTCCTGCTGTTCTTTCCAGAAGCGGATAGCTCTGTCGACTCTTCCCTGAAGAAGAGGCGGCAGGGTGCCGTCTTTGCGGAATCCGCAGCCGAGTATGATGATGTAGTCGAATATTCCGGCTGGCTCGTGATTTGCAGCTTTAATTCCGCATATAATAGCTCCGATCAGCATGCATTCAAAATAGGTGTATGCCGTGCAGTATACGTTCTGGACTGTCAGGAATATATGGTATTCTCTTTCAGAGCCGGAGAAGTCAGCATTGAACACAACAAAGGCCAGGAGGACGCCTCCGACCATTAAGATACTGATCAGTATTCCGAGGACATTCTGAAAACGCACTCTTTCATGGCGAAGGAGCGCGATATTGCTGACAGTCATAGCGATTGCAAAGGTCAGGATGAAGGGAAATGTTATGCGCATGAAATTATAGCCGGCGGACGAAATCAGGCCATATACACCCAGCATGGTGAAACTCATCGGATCCATTATATGGCGTATGGTCGCTGCCAGCTGCAGAAGACCGGTAAGAAGTAAAAACAGAGAAAAACCGGATGTATGGATCGTCGAATACGCATAGAAGTCCGGTCCCTTTGCCCTCCTGAAGGCAAGGAACATCAGGAGACTTTCCACCAGGAAAAATACCGTGAGGCAAATCATAACAATGCTGTCCCCGGTAAAACCGCCGGTGCTGTAATCGAAGATCGTCCCGAACCTGCTTACATGATAGAACAGTTCAGTTACGACTTCTCCTTTTTGATTTACGATTTGTGCCTCTATCGTTCCCCGCTCATTCGGACGTGCTTTGATTCGAAGATAATTCGGCCCTTCCGCAGGTTCTTCAAAAATCAGTTCTCCGGTTCCTCTGTCGTTGTCCTCTATGATGAACGTATCAGAAGCCAGCCTTGCATCCGGAATCGGAATATAGACAGTGTAGGAACTGTGATTGAGTACACGGCCAAGGATACAGATGAGTATGAGGAACAGTATAAGGAGAATGCTTTGCCGTGCCAGTTTGTTCATAATGGATCCCTTTCATCAGAATGCCGTGCAAGTGCAGCATTCATCCGTTACTTATGACTTATTTTCTCAACAAATGTATGTTTACCGTCAATTGACTCAAACACGCGGATCTCGCAGTTATGAGGTTTCGGCCGCCATACGATACCGTTTTTCTTATCCATCATGTAGCCCGTCAAAGCCCTCATGATGCCGCCATGGCAGGAGACCAGTACATTTTTATAATCCTTTTGCTCAAGCTCTCTCAGAAAATCGGAACTGCGCTTTCTGAGAGAAGCAATCGTCTCTACGGTTGGCGGGGCCGGGAAGATTTCCGGCAGTGCCCAGTAGAGCGTCATTGCAGGACCGAGCAGGTAGTATTTTCTCTTTTCATACTTTCCGAAGTCCGCTTCGATGATCCGGGGATCGATGATGACATCGGAGGGATCAACACCGCCGATGATGGATCCCGTCATGATCGCCCGATTCAGTGGGCTCGCATAGACTGCGTCAAAACGGACGTCGCCGATCAGCGCCCGGGTCTTACGGGCCTGCATGATTCCGGTCTTATTCAGCGGTTCGTCCGTGAGCCCCTGCATGAGGCGGGCTTTGTTAAGATTAGTCTGACCATGCCTTGTAATCCAAATTTTCATCATGACCTCCCGGAGAGCTTTCATTTTTCTCTGCTTATTTTCTCAGTTTGTGAATGACATCCCATTAATTTATGAAAAGCTGATCTCTCAGCCATGCTTCCAAAGAGTCCATCCCGTCTCCGGTCTTAGCGGAGACCGGGAATATTTTCAGATTGGGATTCAGCGCGAGAGCACGGCTTCTGCATTTTTCTGTATCAAATGTAAAGTAGGGAAGCGCATCCGTCTTTGTAATGACGAGCACATCGCTCTTTTCGAACATGAGGGGATACTTGAGCGGCTTGTCGTCGCCTTCCGGAACGGAAAGAATCATCATGTTGATATGGGCTCCGGTGTCGTATTCTGCCGGACAGATCAGATTCCCGACATTTTCCAGAAAGGCCAGGCGAATCCCATCGAGTTTCATGCCTAAAAGTCCGCGGCGGGTCATGCCGGCATCCATATGGCACATTCCGTCTGTGTGGACCTGGATCGCAACGGCACCGAGAGCTTCGATCCGTTCAGCATCTACGGCTGAATCAATGTCGGCTTCACATACCGCAATCGGGATTTCTTCGTTCATGTCCCGGATAAGTCGGGAGATCAGGGTCGTCTTACCGGATCCCGGTGAGCTCATAAGGTTAATGAGACAGACTCCTTTTTCTTTCAGCTCGGCACGAAGAGCATCAGCGTCGCGATCGTTTGACTCTGTGACACTTTTATTCAGTTCAATTATTCTCATATTTATATCTCCCCTGATCTTACCTGCCGCGATGACTCTCAATGCGGTCAGTCAGCCATTCGATCCAGGCATCAAACCCTTCGCCGGTGAGCGCGCTTATCGGAATGATCTTACAATTGGGATTCAGGTCTGCAACCCTGTTGCGCAGAGCGTTCTGATCGAAATCAAAAATTTCCAGCGTGTCAGTTTTATTGATGAGCAGAACATCACTGACACGGAACATGAGGGGATACTTGAGCGGTTTGTCATCGCCCTCAGGTACGCTGAGGATCATTGCCGAGCATGTGGCTCCGACATCAAATTCTGCCGGGCAGACCATGTTGCCGATGTTTTCAAGGAATATGACATCGAGGTCCTGCAGTCCCAGGCCTTCAAGACCCTGAAGAGTCATGTCGGCATCCATATGACAGGATCCTCCGTTATGTACCTGTATCACTCGCACACCTGTCCCGGCTACCGTTTCCGCGTCGACGGTCGAATCCACATCCGCTTCGATGACTCCGATGCGATACCTGTCTTTCAGAGCATTGATCGTACGAACCAGTGTGGTCGTTTTGCCCGCTCCCGGAGAGGCCATCAGATTGAGGAAAAAGATATTCTTTTTCTCAAGGTCTTTGCGGACACGGGAAGCGACTTCATCGTTGTCGGCTATTACCCGGTTCTTCGTTTCCAAAATATTGAATTTAGTATATGGCATAGACTGAATTTTCCTTACAGATTTATTATTTCGAAAGGCTGCCGCCCGCGTACAGCTGATCGAATCCGACCATCGGGTCCGATCAGCGGCATATCTATTATAATGATATTTGAAAAGTGTTTGCAATACGGCAGCAAATAAAAATGGCGCTGATTTGTACCTTGTGAGTGCAAATCAGCGCCATGCTTGGTTCATCTTTAGAACAGGCTTCCGATCGACAGGAAGAGCGGTGCAAATACGAGAGATACGACTGTCATCAGTTTGATCAGAATGTTGATGGAAGGACCGGATGTATCCTTGAACGGATCACCTACCGTATCAC
>DMAZ01000155.1:0-3726 GCA_003446335.1 Lachnospiraceae bacterium
CAGCATCAGATGTGGGCGGCTCAGTATTACAAGTACGACAGACCGCGTCACCTGCTTTCGTCCGGCGGACTCGGAACAATGGGATACGGTGTGGGAGCCGCGATCGGAGCGAAGGCGGCTTTGCCTGACAGACTGGTCATAAATATAGCCGGTGACGGATGTTTTCGTATGAATATGAATGAGATCCTGACCTCGGTGCGATGTGACCTTCCGATCATTGAGATCGTCATAAACAATCATGCGTTGGGAATGGTCAGACAATGGCAGCATTTGTTCTATAATAAAAGATATAGTCAGACCCTCCTTGATGACAGTCTGGATATTGTTAAGGTCGCTGAGGGGATGGGCGCTCTCGCTTTCCGAGTCACGAAGAAAGAGGAAGTGGAAGGAGCGATCCGTAAGGCCATCTCATCCGGGAAGACGGCTGTCATCGAGTGCGTCATCGGCAGAGATGATATGGTGTTCCCGATGGCTCCGGGAGGAAAGCCGATCGAGGAAGCATTTGATCAGGATGACATTTGATCTCTGCCGCAGAATTGCAGCTGCGCAATGATGAAGGTGCTTCCCACTTTGCGCGACAAGAACGCCGAGGCGCTCTAGATTCTATAAGATCGGGTGGAAATGATCCCGGAAATTTTGAGAAGGAGAGAATAAACTCATGTATACTTACCATTGCCTTAATAACATCTCTGAGGCGGGACTGCGCCACTTCAATTCAAAATACCGTCAGACAGACAGCATGGATGCCGATGTATTGCTGGTAAGAAGCGCGAATATGAAGGAAATGGAATTATCTGACAAAGTCGTAGCCGTTGCCAGAGCCGGTGCGGGAGTCAATAATGTGCCGATCGATCAATGTTCGGAGAAGGGCATCGTTGTATTCAATACGCCCGGCGCGAACGCCAACGGCGTGAAGGAACTCGTGATTGCCGGTATGCTTCTCGCTTCCCGCGATATCGTCGGCGGCATTGAGTGGCTGGAGAAACAGGAGAATACCGAGGATCTTCCCAGCAAGGTAGAGAAACAGAAGAAGCAGTTCGCGGGAAATGAGATCATGGGTAAGAAACTTGGCATTATCGGACTCGGCGCAATCGGCGTAATGGTTGCAAATGCAGCGGCGAATCTTGGTATGGAAGTATACGGATATGACCCGTTCATCTCCGTTAAGGCTGCCTGGAGCCTTTCAAGGAACATTCATCATGTGACGAATCTTGATGAGATTTACCTGAAATGTGACTACATTACCGTGCATGTGCCGCTCTCCAACCAGACAAGGGGAATGATCGATCAAGAGGCTATCGCCAAGATGAAAGAAGGCGTCGTCATACTGAATTTCGCGCGTGACGGTCTTGTAAACGAGGATGCGATCGTGGAAGCTCTTGAGCAGGGCAAAGTCAAGAAATATGTGACGGATTTCGTGACGCCAAGAGTGGCGAAGACTAAGAATACGGTAGTCACACCGCATCTCGGCGCTTCAACTGCCGAATCGGAAGACAATTGTGCGGAAATGGCTGTCAAGGAGCTCATGAATTATCTTCAGAACGGTAATATCAAGAATTCCGTAAATTATCCGGAATGTGATATGGGCGTATGCAATTCTGAAGGGCGTATCGCGATCAATCACAGAAATATTCCGAATATGATCGCGCAGCTTACCAGGGTCCTTGGCGATGAAGGTATCAACATCACGGTGTTTTCCAACAAATGCCGGGGAGAGTACGCATACAGCATAATTGATACAGATACGGTAATTCCGCAGACAGCGGTGGATGATATTCTCAAAATAGGCGGAGTTCTCAAAGTGAGAGTGATCAAATAGGAGCTTATATGGGCAAGAAATATCCGGTTTACGCACTGATCCTGGTCCTGCTGTTTTGCTTTGGTCTTGCCGGCTGCGGCAAAAAGTCATCTTCCTCAAAGAAGGAGAAAGATGAGGAGGCGATCGACATTACGATCCAGGATGAGGATTGTTATGCTATTATAACCAAGGGGGCGGGAAACGCCTACAATGATCATATTGTGAAGGGCTTTACCAACATTATAGAAGATGCCGGAAAACAAAGTTTTGTTTATCAACCGGAAAAGGCAACTGCCAGGGAACAGATCCAGGTCGTCCGTCAGCTCATAGATGAAAAAGTTTCCTGTATCGCGATTGCGCCTGTGGATGCCGATGCGCTGGAAAGTGTTCTTCAGACTGCAATCGATAAGGGAATACCTGTCATTTCTTTTGACACGCCGGCGAATCCGGACAGCCGTCTTCTCGACGTCAATGAGAGCGGGACAACTGAGATCGGAGAGACGTTACTGAACGCTGTCAAAGACGTTTCGGGCGGCAGGGGATACTGGGCAATCGTCTCATCCTTCTCGACCTCTGCGAATCAGAATGCGTGGATCTCCGCTATGAGGGAGATCGGTGAGGATGAGGCCTATAAGGGACTGGCACTCGTGGAAATTGCATATGGGGATGATGATTATCAGAAATCCTATGATCAGACAATTTCTCTTCTCAAGAAGTATCCGGATCTGAGCGTCATCTGTGCTCCGACAACGATCGGAATAAAAGCAGCTGTTGAGGCGGTAAAGGATGCGGGAGCAGGTGTAAAAGTCGTTGGGCTGGGTCTTCCTTCCGAGATGGCGGAATATGTAAAGGAAGGGAGCATTTGTCCGTATATTTACATGTGGAATCCGGGATATCTCGGAGAGATGACCGCATATGTATCCATGGCGTTCGGAAACAGAAAGATAACCGGTGAGGAAGGAGAGCAGCTCAAAGTCGACGGCAATAAGATCTTTACCGTGACAAAAGCCCGGGACGAAGGAACAGAAGTCATCATAGGCTATCCGTTCCGATATGACGCAAAGAATATTGATGAGTGGAAATCAATATATTGATTCTGTTGAAAACGAAGTAATGTAATATTGAAAGGATTTATAAAATGGCTGAAAATTGTACACCAACTGACTGTAGTTCATGCGGAGAGAATTGTTCTTCAAGAATGTCGCCTCAGAGTTTATTGGAGCCTGCAAATGCAGCCTCGAACATTAAAAAAGTTATTGGCGTTGTCAGCGGCAAGGGCGGTGTAGGCAAATCGCTCGTCACGTCGCTCATGGCTGTTGCGTCCCGCAGGAACGGTAAAAATGTCGGTATTCTTGACGCGGATATCACAGGTCCGTCTATTCCCAGAGTTTTTGGGATCAATGATACAGTATACGGAACCGAACTTGGTATTATCCCTGCAGTCAGTGCTGATGGGATCCGTGTGATCTCGACAAATCTCATTCTCGATGATCCGGGACAGCCTGTAGTCTGGAGAGGTCCTGTGATCGCGGGTGTTGTTAAGCAGTTCTGGAACGAGGTCGTCTGGGGAGATATCGATTATCTTTTCGTTGATATGCCTCCCGGAACAGGGGATGTTCCGCTCACTGTTTTTCAGTCCCTGCCGGTCGACGGAATTGTTATCGTGACATCTCCTCAGGATCTCGTATCCATGGTCGTGGAGAAGGCTGTTCGCATGGCTGAGATGATGAACATTCCGGTGCTCGGAATTATTGAGAATATGTCCTATCTCACATGTCCGGACTGCGGAAAGAAAATCTATGTTTTCGGAAAAGGCAGGACAGAAGAAGTGGCAAAGCGTCATGACATAGGGAAAGTTGCCTATCTTCCCATCAGACCTGAGATCGCCGAGCTCTGCGATGACGGAAAAATCGAGACGGTCGATGATG
>DMAZ01000155.1:3904-47423 GCA_003446335.1 Lachnospiraceae bacterium
TGGCTCAGTTGGTAGAGCAACGCATTCGTAATGCGTAGGTCGTCAGTTCGAGTCTGACTATCGGCTGATAGAGCCCCGTTGCACAAGCAGCGGGGCTTTTCTTTTTATTCTTTTTTCGGAAAATATTCCGATAAAATGTCCTTGTGTTCATAATTTAAACACGTACTTTTTATATGATAAGGCTGTGTGCTGCGAGAGGCGGTCCGTGCATCAAGATATGCCCGGTGAGCGAAACTTGAACTCAAGTGAAAGGAGAGTTTGCTGATGGACTACCCGGAATACAAAAAAAGAAAAACGGAAGAAGATCTGCGGAGAGAGATCATGGAACTCCGAAAAAAAGTAAATGAACTTGAGGAGAATGTCTCACGGTCGAGAAGAGAATCTGACGCAGGAAAATCTGCCGAGCCCAACGGAGGTCAGGAAACAGAGAGCGGAGATTTCAATGGCAGCCGGGAGACGGGTGCCGTAGAGCCCAACGGAGGCCGGGAAACAGGAGTCGGAGACTTCAATGCAGATATTTCTCAGACAGAAGTCAACGATGGATCCAAAGACGGACAGATCGGAAAGACAGACGATTCCCATCCGACGGAGAAGCCTGAAAACGATACTTTCAATCCGGCGGAAAAGCCTGAAAACGGTTTTCACGAGCCTGCAGAGAAGCATGGAAACGGTGTTTACGATTCGTCGGAGAGACCGGCAAATGGTGTTCACAACACTTCCCGGGTGACAGAAGATCAGTCACAGCAGACAGAACCTGTTGATGTTCCGGAATCTGATAATTTAGACACGGACGAAGAACAGCATGCGTCTTTCGATGATTTCGGAGACAGAGGTCAGCGTTCGAAATATGATTCCGATGATGAAGAAGATTTTGATGATGAGGAGGAAGAATATAATGAAGGAAAGCCGGGAGGCAGGCTGTCCGCCGGCGATCTGGCCTTCCGTATCCTGACAGGTCTCCTTATTTTTGCAATCTGTATTACCGCAGTTACAGCGGTCCTCCTTGCGACGGGACGTCTCAACGGTGTGATCGATAATTTCGGGAATGAAGAGGAGGAAGCAGGCATGGCGGAATCCTTACCGGATGTTACGCCCACTGTAAGAGTTACTCTTACGCCGACTCCGACTCCCGTAACGGAAGTCACGGAGACTCCTGTTCCCGAAGCGACAGCCACAAAAGCGCCAAAGCCTACCGCTGCACCGGATACGTCAAAAGCTTCCGGTACGGAGAGCAAAACTGCGGACGCCGCAGTCATGACGTTCAAGGATGTTGATGATGTGGTCACGGCCAAGGAAACAACGAATCTCAGAAATGTGCCAAGTCAGGGCGAGGAAAGCTTTATTGTGTATATCCTGCAGAACGGGGAGACACTGAAGCGGACCGGTATCAGTGATGAGGGATGGTCCAGACTGGAATATGAAGGGCAGGTCGTCTATGCAATGAGCAATCTTCTGACGACGGATCTGACAAAAAAAGATGACTCGAAAGGGACCGGTGCAGGAGACGCGGAAGTAAAAATCCAGACAGTGTTCACGGATGTGAATGAACAGGTGACACCGAAAATCGAGGTGAACCTCAGAAAGCTCCCGAGTGTAACGAATCCGAATGCCACTGTAGTAGCCAACGTGAAAAACGGAGAGGTCTTTACCAGAACAGGCGTCAATGAGGAACTGGGGTGGTCAAGAGTAGAATATAACGGACAGACTTTGTACTGCATAAGCAGTTACGTAGAGACGGTCACGCCAGCGGCGTGACCGTTTTTTCTTCCTTTGTCTTTTAAAAGACGGGCTGTACACAGGAGGGATGTCCGTAACAGGTATGGATGCCGAGGTCGATCAGATGTGTACCGTCCAGACGGTATACTGCTATATCTCCGGAGAACTGGTTGGCAGAAACCAGAATATCATCGAAAATATTGAAATCCCTGGGACCGTCTCCGCCGCTCGTTCCGAATTCCGGAGCTGTCAGTGTACCATCTTTCAGGACCTGAAAAACAGCAAGGCTGTTGTCTCCGCGGTTCGATACGATCAGCCGGGTCCCGTCAGATGTAAATCGGATCGCAGCGGCTGTGTTTTCGGGTCCGTTGTAAGGCTCGGGCACGGAGCGGATCTTCTGGACTACCTCATACCGGCCGGCCTTCTCGCACAAAACATATACGGTACTTGCCATTTCAGTGATCAGGTAAAGGAAGCCCGGGTGCTTCTCGTGTATTGCCAGATGCCTGGGACCGTCCCCCGGATGTATATGGATATTGCGTTCCGTATCGATCAGCTTGCCGTTCCTGCGGTCAAAATCAAAGACCCAGACAATATCCTCACCCAGATCACAAGCGTAAACGGTTTCACCGGTGCACAGCGAAAAGTGCAGATGGGCGGATTCCTGACGCAACGGATTCACACTGTGTCCGTGGAACTGTCTGAAATCCGTGCGTGTTAAAAGGGCACCGCTCTCATCCAGTTTGAAGACCGCAAGAGATCCGGAGGCATAATTTGCGGCAAAAAGATACTCACAGGAAGGGTCGAGGGAAACGTGACAGGGGGAGACTCCTCCTGTAGGAAGTTTGGCAGTGACACAGATCTCCCTGCCTTTCAGCGCATAGGAGACGACTTCACCCTCCCCGGAATGTTTCTCTCCCGAATAAATAATTTTTCCGTTAGGGTGTGGGACCATGTAGGTGGGACTTTCGATTCCGGTGACATGGCTTATCCCGGTGATTTCTCTTGTTTCCGTATCAACGCAGTAACGGATGATTCCTTTCTCATCACGAGGTGCGTAACCGCTTACATAGAATTCTTTTTTCATTAAGTGCTCCTTATAAGTGATAACGAGTGCCAATTATGCAGACGCGGATGTTGTGTTTTACAAAATATATAATACAACATTTAGACTGCTTTTTCGGGAAATTTGCAAAAAAAAGGAACAAAAATGCATAGTAGATATACTCCGGACTTGTTATAATAAAAAAAGGTGCTTTGGGCATTATGATCAAAGATGCGGAGAGGTAGATAGAATGCTTACGATAAAAGATTTGAAGGAAAAAATTGCAAATGGCGCTTATGATGCAGATCTGGCTCATCTTTACTGCCAGGGCATAGAGGCGATGGGTCCCTATAAGGAAAGAATTATTCATGTAGCTGACGGATTTGCGGAAAAATTCGGCAAGGATGAGAACACGGAAGTCGCCGTCTTTTCTGCTCCGGGACGTACGGAAATCGGCGGAAATCATACGGATCATCAGAGGGGCAAAGTTCTTACCGGATCCGTAAATCTGGATGCGCTTTCCTGTGCAGCACCGAACGGTACCGATACCGTTCATATCTTCTCTGAGGGATTCGGAATGACCTCCATAGATATTTCAAGTCTTGAGATCGTTCCCGAGGAAAAGAATTCGACCGCTTCGCTGGTACGGGGAATCCTGAATGCGATCCATGAAGAAGGACATCCGGTGTCCGGTTTTGACGCTTATATCATTTCCGATGTCCCGGGCGGTTCCGGTCTGTCTTCGTCCGCATGCTTTGAGATACTCGTCGGTGTCATCATAAACGGCCTTTTCTGCGATAACAAGGTATCTCTTCCGAGAATTGCCAGGATCGGACAGTATGCTGAGAATGTCTACTTCGGAAAACCCTCCGGTCTTATGGATCAGATGGGCTGTGCGATCGGCGGTATTATAACCATAGATTTCAAAGATGCTGAAAACCCGGTATTCAGAGCCGTTGATTTTGACTTTGCCGGAGCCGGTTATGCGCTCTGCATCATCGATTCGGGAGCAGACCATGCAGATCTGACCGATGACTACGCAGCGGTACCGGCTGAGATGAAAGCTGTAGCGGAGGCTCTCGGAAAAGAAGTTCTCTCCGAAGTAGATGAGAAGGATTTCTACAAGGCAATTCCTTCCATCAGAGCATCTGTCGGAGATCGCGCTGTTCTTCGAGCGATTCACTATTATAATGACTGCGCGCGTGTAGACGCCCAGGTAGAAGCGCTTATGAACAATGATTTCGACGGATTCCTGAAGTTGGTGAATGAGTCAGGAAAGTCTTCTTTTACCTATCTTCAGAATATCGCTACCTACCGCAATGCGGCGGATCAGCCGGTCGGCCTTGCTCTCGCTGTTGCGGAACATCTTCTTGACGGTGCAGGTGCCTCCCGTGTACACGGCGGCGGATTCGCGGGTACTATTCAGGCTTTCGTACCGCTCTCAAAGGTCGAAGAGTTCAAGGCGGGGATGGATGCGCTTCTCGGAGAAGGGGCGTGCAAGGTAATGTATATCCGTCCGGTCGGCGGATGCACGATCGCTGAATAAAAACAGAAATACGATAATTTCATCGGGGCTGCAGTCTGAAGGACTTTGTAAGATTCATAACAGGTCCGGACTGCGGCCTTTCTTCATGTGGCTTAAAGTGGAGGAGACAAATGAGGAATATAGACATTTACGGAACGCTGGGACCGATGTGCGGAGACGTCGAGACACTTTCTGCCATGTTCGAAGAGGGGATGACCGGTGTGAGACTGAATCTTTCCCACGTCACACTGCGGGAATCCGAAGATCTGATCAATAATCTGCACAGAGCGGCAGAAAGATCGGGCGTCTCGGCGCAGCTGCTCATAGATATGCAGGGACCGGAGCTTCGAATCGGCAGGATGAGGGAGCCGCTGGATCTGAAAAACGGAGACAGGATCTTCTTCACTGCAGGGGCAGAAGGTACAAAAGCGGATATCGGTCTGTCGGCAAATGCCGTCACGGTTCCGGAAACCGTGCTTCATGCACTGAGAGCAGAACAGGAAGTGCTTCTGGATGACGGTAAAATCTGTGCCCGGGTCGAAAAAAGCAGCAGCATGAGCGCGGAAGCCAGAGTGCTGAGAGGGGGGATCCTCAGCGGCAGAAAAAGTATTGCGGTTCCGGGAACACACATAGATGCGCCTACGATGACATCGGCAGACCTGAAAAATATCCGGTATGCGGCGGAGTATGGTGTGACAGCTGTCATGCAGCCCTTCGTCAGAAATCGTGAAGATCTCAGAAAGGTCAGACAGAGCCTTGATGAGGCGGGAGCCGGGAATATAGGTCTTTTTGCTAAAATTGAGAATCTTGACGGGGTCAGGCAGATCGACGATCTGATTCCCTCCTGTGACCAGATCGTAATCGCAAGGGGAGATCTGGGAAATGCAGTCAGTCTATGGGATCTGCCGGGGGTTCAGAAATTTATCGCCGGAAGATGCCGGGCATCCGGTCGGCCGTTCATGGTCGTGACGCAGATGCTGGCCTCCATGGAACATTCTCCGGTGCCAACGAGAGCAGAAGTCAGTGACATATTCAATGCCGTCCTCGATGGAGCCTCCTCCGTCATGGTGACAGGGGAGACAGCTGTGGGCAGATATCCCGTAAAGTCCATAGCCTATCTTGCAAGGACTGTTCACAGCGCACTCCGATGGGAGGACGAAAATTTGTGAGGAGATCACATCTTTTATTGAATAAAAGGAATCATAGATGCGGAAACGTATAGTCTGCTGTTTTCTATATATGGTACAAATTGCCGAAAGATTCTTTGAATAATTGACTTTGTTTCGTCATATTTATATAATTAAGTCAACAGACATGAACCTGCAATCAAGCGTGCATCGGTCTTTGAGATGTGCGCTTTTATAATATCCAGGCACGAGATGAATATGTGCGAATGCACATGAATGGAAAGGAGTGATATCATGCTGGTCGGAAAAAGCCTTCCGAGAGTAGATGCGAAAGACAAAGTGACAGGTCGGACAAAGTATACGGACGATTTGTGTGACAGCAGGGCATTAATTGCCAAAATCGTACACTCCACAACGGGTCATGCGCTTGTAAAATCGGTTGATATATCGGAAGCAGAAAAGGTTCCGGGTGTTGTTGCGGTATTCACCTGTTTTGATGTGCCGGAACATACCTTTCCGACAGCCGGGCATCCCTGGTCCATGGATCCAGCTCATCAGGATGTGGCGGACAGACATCTTCTGGAGAAACATGTAAGATACTACGGGGATGACGTAGCGGCAGTCGTTGCGGAAGACGAAGTGGCAGCAGCCAGGGCAGTACGTCTCGTAAAAGTAGAGTATGAGGAACTGCCGGTCGTGCTCGACGCACAGGAAGCAATGAAAGACGGTGCTCCACAGCTCCATGAAGAATTCAGGAACAATATTCTCGCGCACTCTCAGGTGAGGAAGGGAAACTATGAGGAAGCGATAAAGGAGCCCGGACTCATTAAGGTGGAAGGCTGGTACGATACACCGACCGTACAGCACTGCCACATTGAGAATGCGATCAGTTATGCGTATGAGGAAAATAATAAGATCGTTGTCGTCTCCTCGACACAGATTCCTCATATTGTCAGAAGATGCGTAGGTCAGGCACTCGGGATCGGATGGGGCAGGGTCCGTATCATTAAACCTTATATAGGCGGCGGATTCGGAGATAAACAGGATGCGCTCTATGAGCCGCTGAACGCATGGCTCTCCATCAAGCTGGGCGGACGACTGGTCAAGCTGGATGTGAGCCGCGAAGAGACATTTGTAAATTGCCGCGTTCGACATGCGATCCGAAGCCATATTATTTCCTATGTCAGAAGAGACGGTACATTTGCCGCCCGCAAACTGGAATGCTGGTCCAACCAGGGGGCTTATGCCTCTCATGGACATGGCGTCTGCGCAAAGGGAATGAATGCGTTTCCGCAGCTGTACCCATGCGAAAACGTGGAATGTGATTCCTGGACGGTGTTCACGAACAGAAGCGTTGCCGGTGCAATGAGAGCTTACGGAATGCCGCAGGCAATATTTGCCGTGGAGGCTCACACGGAAGACGTATGCCAGGCTCTCAAAAAAGCAGCCGAAAAAGAGAACGCGGATGGCGCGGTCACATCACGAATGGACAGCATTACACCGGATATTTACGATCCGATCCGTTTCCGCAGAAGAAATGTCATGCCGGTCGGATATGTTGACGGTTTCTCGAAGAACGAGCTCTATCACGACTCCTTTAATCAGTCTCTTGACGTTGCCCTGAAATGGATCGACTGGGACAGAAAGGTGAAGGAATACCGGAACCAGACCGGTCCTGTCCGGAGAGGTATCGGAGCATCGGTCTTCTGGTATAATACGGCCGTCTGGCCGATTTCTCTTGAATCATCGTCCTGCCGTATGGTACTCAATCAGGATGGTTCGGTCCAGGTGCAGCTCGGTGAGACGGAAATCGGACAGGGTGCGGATACATCTTATACCCAGATGACAGCCGATACACTGGGAATTCCGTTCGATCAGGTCTATGTCGTTTCCAACCAGGACACGGACGTGACTCCTTACGGAACAGGCGCATATGCATCCCGTCAGACTTATACCGCAGGCATGGCAATCAGGATGTGTGCGGAAGAGTTCAAGCAGAAGATCCTGAAAGCCGCTTTCGATTACACTCGTATGCAGCCGTATCTCTGCGACATAGTTGACGGAAATATCGTACGTGTGACGGATGGCAGAGTACTCATGAGTCTCGGTGAACTTGCCTCGACGGTACTCTACAGTCTGGATCGCAGCGAGCATCTGACAATGGAGAAGACCTGCCAGACGAAGACCAACGCATACAGCTTCGGCTGCGGACTTGCTGAAATAGAAGTAAACATTCCGATGTGCCGTGTAAAGATCCTGAATCTGATCAATGTTCACGACTGTGGTCTGCTGATAAATCCCGCACTGGCCAAGGCTCAGGTCGAAGGCGGAATGAGCATGGGAATAGGATATGCACTCTCGGAGAAAATCATTTATGATCAGAAGACCGGGAAGGCCCTGAACAACAATCTTCTGGATTACAAGCTTTCCACAACAATGGATCATCCCCATCTTGAGGCCAGATTTGTTGAGAATCCGGAGCCCACATCTGCCTACGGAACCAAATCTCTGGGTGAACCGCCTGTCATACCGGTCGCTCCTTCGGTAAGGAACGCTCTGCTCATGGCTACCGGTGTGGCTTTCAACGAACTTCCGATGGATCCGCATCTGATGTTCAGGGAGTTCTCAAAGGCCGGACTGATCAACGATTAAGGTATTAATGGGAGGTTTATATGTATGATATAAAGGCTTTATATGAGGCTTGTGATGTTAAAGATGCCATCCGGCTGCTCGGAGAACATCCGGAAGCTCAGATCATAGCCGGAGGCTCTGACGTGCTTGTTCAGATAAGAGAAGGCAGAAGAGCCGGCAAGGAGCTTGTAAGTATCTACGGAATAGATGAACTTCGCGGCGTAAGTATGGAGGAGAACGGTGATATTCGGATCGGTTCCCTGACTTCTTTCGCACATATAACGCAGAGTCCGATCATCAGTGAGCATATTCTCGTACTCGGAGAAGCGGTTGATAAAGTCGGAGGTCCTCAGATCCGCGCCATCGGAACGATCGGCGGGAATACATGCAACGGTGTGACCAGTGCCGATTCGGCTTCCACGCTCATGGCATATGATGCAATTATGGAAATAGCCGGACCTTCCGGTATAAGAAGAGTACCGATCCGGGAATTCTATCTCGGGGCAAAACGTGTCGACCTCGCCCACGACGAGGTACTGACCGCCGTGATCATTCCGAAGGATTCTTATGAAGGTCATGATGGGTTCTATATTAAGTACGGCATGAGAAACGCAATGGAAATCGCGACGACAGGATGTTCGGTCAACGTAAAGCTGTCGGAGGATCGTCAGTTCATCGAAGACATCCGTATCGGTTTCGGTGTTGCGGCACCGGTTCCGATCCGGGCGGTCAATGCCGAAAAAGAGATTAAGGGATTGCCGGTGAGTCCTGAAACGATCAGCAGGATCGGAAAGGCGGTCCTGGCCGATGTGACACCGCGTAACAGCTGGCGTGCAGCGAAAGATTTCAGACTCCATCTGTGTCAGACGATGGCTAAAGAAGCAGCGCTTGAAGCAATTCGAAGAAACGGAGGTGAGATAGATGGCTGAAAAACAGTATAAGCAGATCCGGCTCACGCTGAACGGAAAAGAGCAGGAAACTGTTGTGGATGTGAGAGATTCGCTTACAGATATGCTGAGAAATAATTTCCGCCTAACTTCCGTTAAGAAAGGCTGTGAAGTCGGTGAGTGCGGGGCGTGTACGGTCATCATTGACGGTGAGTGTTACGATTCCTGTATTTATCTTGCGGTCTGGGCGGATGGCAGGAATATAACGACTCTGGAAGGACTGACGGGTCCTAACGGCGAACTGTCTGATATACAGCAGGCTTTCATGGACGAGACCGCTGTCCAGTGCGGTTTCTGTACACCCGGTTTCATACTCGAGGCGGAGACGATTCTGAGGAAAGGGAAAATATTTACAGATGATGAGCTGAGAAAGATGCTCTCGGGGCACCTGTGCAGGTGTACCGGATATGAAAATATCCTGAATGCCGTCAGAAAAGTCATGTACCAGAGATGGGGAAATAAAGAATAAGGTAAGCCAGAAAACAAGACAGAAAACAAATAGAAATTTCTGCAACATTCCGGCGGCCTGATCTGTATGTATGTCAGAGGATATAAAACAGATCAGACCGTCGATTTTTTTCGGCGATCACTCATATGAGAAAGGAGAATTTTTTATGAAAAAAAGAAGAGTCCGGCCTGTATTGTCTGCTATTTTACTGATTCTCGTACTTGGAGTGGCAGCCTGCGGAAGCGCCAAAAACAATGCGTCTTCTTCTGAGTATGCAGTGGATCGTGATACAGCGAACGGTATTCTCGGAAGCGCCGCCAAAGCGAATTCCCGTGAGGATTATGCAGCTGAAGATATGGAGGAGATGGATACTCTGACGGATGAAACGGCCGATGATCCGGGCAGTGCCGAAGAACCGAAGGCGGTGGAATCCGCCGCATCCCAGGATAAGCTGGTGTACACATGCTGGATGACGATCCAGACGCTGGAGTTCGAGAAGACACAGAAATATGTTCGGGATGCGGTCTCCAAAGCGGGAGGCATCATTGAAGCCGAGTCTGTGAGTGATTCCGACTATTCCTGGTACAGAGATGAATACAAGAAGAGCGGGACATTGAATGCGACACTTACGATCAGGATCCCATCTGAAAAGTATAACGCGTTCCTGGAAGAACTGGACGGGTCCGGCGGTAAGGTCGTGAACAAGTCTCAGAATGTTGAGAACATTACGAAAAGATATAATGATCAGACGATTTATATTGAGTCTCTTGAGCTGCAGGAAAAACGTCTGCTTGAAATGATGGAAAAGGCAGAGACCGTCGAAGAGATGATCACGGTCGAAGCCCGTCTTACGGATGTGCAGACAGAACTCAATCAGGCAAGGAGCGAACTTGCGTCGATGGATACCGATGTAAGATACTCCACCGTGAATCTTACTTTGGAAGAAGTAGTCCGTTATACCGATACGCCCAGAACACCGATTTCTTTCGGTCAGAGAGTAAGCGACGCGTTCGTAGATTCCTGGGACAATTTTGTCAGCCTGCTCCAGGGACTTATCATTTCAATAATTTATCTGCTGCCGTCCGTTATTTTTATTGCTTTGATCGCTGCGCTTGTTTTCCTGATCACCAGAGAATGGAGAAAGAAGCATCCGAAGGTCAAAAAAGAAAAAAGACCTTATCCGCGTACTTATGATCAGAGAAATATGCCCGGAAACGGCGGGAGAGGGATGCGCGGAAATGAGCAGGAACGGAATAATCCTGCGGGAATGATGAATCAGGAGAACAGGATGCCTGAGAACATGAATCCCGGGAATATGTATCATGGGGACAGGAAACCTGACAGCATGGCGGGATCTGATCCGGAAAAGAAAGAATGATGTAAAGAAAAAACACTTGACACCTAATCCGATTTAGGTTATATTAGCGTGCATGGACAAAATATATGAGCGTTCTCTGCTCTATGATTTCTACGGAGAACTGCTGACCGAACACCAAAAAAGAATATTTGAGGAAGTTGTTTTCGAAGACTGCTCGCTTGCTGAAGTCGCAGAGGAACATGCAGTCAGCCGTCAGGGCGTGCATGATATGATCAAGCGTACAACGAAGACTCTGGAGCGCTACGAAGACAAGCTCGGTCTTGTCCGGAAATTCCTGTATCTGAAAGAACGGGTGAATGAGATAATGGTCCTGACGGATGATGAACGCATCCGTCAGCTTTCAAAAGAAATACTGGAGGAACTCTGAGAATGGCATTTGAAAGCCTTACAGAAAAACTGCAGAATGTATTCAAAAAACTTCGCTCGAAAGGAAGACTGACAGAGAAAGATGTCAAGGAAGCCATGAAAGAAGTCAAAATGGCTCTTCTTGAAGCGGATGTCAACTTCAAAGTCGTCAAGCAGTTCACGAAAGATGTCACGGAAGCCGCTATCGGCGAGGACGTCATGAATGGCCTGAATCCCGGACAGATGGTCATTAAGATCGTTAACGAAAAGCTGATCGAGCTGATGGGATCTGAGACAACAGAAATCAAGCTCAATTCAAGCGGCATGACGGTCATTATGATGGCTGGTCTTCAGGGAGCGGGTAAAACGACGACCGCAGCGAAACTTGCGGGCAAGTATAAGAGCAAGGGACGACGTCCGCTTCTGGTCGCGTGCGATGTTTACAGACCGGCAGCGATAAAACAGCTGCAGGTCAACGGAGAAAAAGTCGGTGTTCCCGTCTTTACCATGGGTGATAAGAAGAGCCCGGTCGATATCGCAAAAGCCGGTGTCTCTCATGCGAAGGAGAACGGCAACAATATTGTGCTGATCGATACGGCAGGCCGTCTGCAGATCGATGAAAGCATGATGCAGGAGCTCTGCGATATCAAGGAAGCTGTCAAAGTTGATCAGACGATTCTCGTTGTTGATGCCATGACGGGCCAGGAAGCGGTCAATGTAGCGAAGACCTTCACGGAAAAAGTCGGCATTGACGGTGTGATCCTGACAAAGTGTGACGGCGATACGAGAGGCGGTGCGGCTCTTTCCATAAAGGCCGTGACCGGCAAGCCTCTGCTTTATGTCGGTATGGGTGAAAAACTCAGAGACCTTGAGCAGTTCTATCCGGACCGCATGGCAAGCAGGATCCTCGGAATGGGCGATGTCATGAGCCTGATCGAGAAGGCGCAGGAAGAGTTCGATCAGGAAAAAGCTCAGGAGATGACGGAGAAATTCAAGAAAGCTTCCTTCGGATTCGATGATTATCTTGAAAGTATGAATCAGATGAAGAAGATGGGCGGTCTTGAGAGCGTGCTCTCCATGCTTCCCGGTATGAGCGGGAAGATGAAAGACATTCAGGGCATGGTCGATGAGAAACAGATGAAGCGCACGGAGGCGATCATCCTGTCAATGACTCCTGAAGAACGGGCCAATCCCGATATCCTGAACCTGTCCAGAAAAAAGAGGATCGCCAAAGGCGCGGCGGTCGATCTTTCGGAAGTGAACAGGCTTGTCAAGCAGTTCGATCAGGCAAGGAAAATGATGAAACAGATGCCGGGAATGATGAACGGCAAAATGGGGCGCATGGGAAAGCGCGGCGGCTTCAGAATGCCTTTCTGAGCATTGCGTTTATCCTGCAGTTACAAGCTGATTACTGCCATTTCTATGGCGTAATACGTGCGGAATGTACCGCACAATATATTTAAAACGAATTTATGGAGGAAACACAAAAATGGTTAAGATCAGACTTAGAAGAATGGGTCAGAAGAAAGCTCCTTTCTACAGAATCGTAGTAGCAGATTCCAGATCTCCGAGAGACGGACGTTTTATCGAGGAAATCGGCTATTATGATCCGACAAAGGATCCGAGTGTCTATAAGATCGATGCAGAGGCTGCCAAAAAGTGGCTCGGCAACGGCGCTCAGCCGACAGCAGAAGTTGCAAAGCTCCTTAAGCTTGCAGGTATTGAAAAATAAAGCAGCATAGATCTTTTTCCAGGATCAACATGGAGGATTTTCATGAAAGAGTTAGTGGAAGTAATTGCCAGATCTCTGGTTGATAATCCCGATGAGGTCGTCGTTACCGAAAAAGAAGACGGCGATTCCGTTGTCCTGGAGCTTAAAGTAGCTTCCCAGGATATGGGAAAGGTCATCGGCAGACAGGGGCGTATCGCAAAAGCGATCCGTTCTGTTGTTAAGGCTGCATCAACCAAGACAGATAAGAAAGTCACTGTTGAAATCATCCAGTGACGTAAAAGAAATATGCTTGATATGATACAGGTCGGGGCCATCTCGTCAACACACGGACTGAAAGGTGAGGTATATATATACCTTACTTCGGATGACCCCTATCGTTTTGATAATCTTAAAGAAGTTTTGCTTGATCAGGGATCTGTAAAAAGACCCCTGATAATTGAGTATGTAAAATATTTTAAAGGCAGACCGATCGTCAAGTTCAAAGGTCTTGATAAGATTGAAGATGTGCAGAAGCTTCGGGGATGTCCTCTTGTCGTAAGGCGCGAAGATGCAATTCCTCTTGAGGAGGGAGAGTATTTTATCGGTGACCTTATCGGATGCACAGTGTATCTTGAGGACGATACAATCCTGGGAGAACTGGTGGATGTGTTGAGGACCGGAGCCAATGATGTGTATATCGTACGAAAGTCGGATGGAAAAGAGATTTTGATTCCGGTCATTCCGGAATGCGTACTGGAAAAAAATCCCGAGAACCTCAGAATTGTTGTTCATCTGCTCCCCGAGATCTGACAGGAGATATCATGGATTTTCATGTACTTACATTATTCCCCGATATGATTAGACAGGGGCTTATGACCAGCATCACCGGCAGGGCGATCGAAGAAGATATTATTCGCCTGAATGCGGTGAACATTCGCGACTATACGAACAATAAGCATGGGAAAACAGATGATTATCCCTACGGCGGAGGTGCCGGAATGGTCATGCAGGCCCAGCCTGTCTATGATGCGTACCGGGCAGTTGCCGACAGTCTCGACTATGAGCCCAGAGTGATTTATCTGACGCCTCAGGGAAAAGTCTTTGACCAACAGGCTGCGAGAGAACTTGCCATCGAAAAAGGTATCATTTTCCTCTGCGGACATTATGAAGGAATCGATGAGAGAGTCATCGAAGAAATCGTAACAGACGAGTATTCCATCGGTGATTTTGTTGTCACCGGCGGTGAGATGCCTGCTATGATCATGATCGATGCCATTTCCAGAATGATTCCCGGCGTTCTGCATAATATGGAATCTGCGGAAGATGACTCGTTCGGTGACGGTCTTCTTGAATTTCCGCAGTATTCCCGTCCGGAGATATGGAACGGCAAAAGAGTGCCACCGATTCTTCTTTCCGGGGATCATGCGAAGGTAGATGCATGGAGACGGGAACAGTCCCTGATCCGAACGGCGGAAAGGCGGCCGGATCTGCTTAAAACGGCACATATCAGTCCTAAAGAGCGTAAATTCATAGAGGAATATCTATCCGGAAAGGATGAGTTCTCATAAGCAGAACTTAAAATGATAATAACAGGACTTGCACAGTGAAAAAACCTGTTGTATAATATCATGCGTTGTAAAAAAGATGGTCCTCTGTCACGCGGAGACGTGTTAAGAACATCCATTAAATATAAAGGAGAAACTAAAAAATGAGTGACATTATCAAGAACATTGAGAATGCTCAGTTGAAGAGCGAGGTTCCTGTTTTCCATGTAGGCGATACAGTTCGCGTTCATGGTAAGATCAAGGAAGGTAACCGTGAGAGAATTCAGATCTTTGAAGGCGTAGTTATGAAGCGTCAGGGCGGCGGAGCCCGCGAGACGTTCACAGTCCGTAAGATCTCCAACGGTATCGGTGTTGAGAAGACATGGCCGCTTCATTCCCCGAACGTAGCTGACATCGTTGTTGTCCGCAGAGGTAAGGTAAGAAGAGCGAAACTGAATTATCTCAGACAGCGTACAGGTAAGAGAGCTAAAGTCAAGGAAATCATTCGCTGATAAATTCTCGATAAGTTATAAAGTGAGAGTGCAGGAAAGGGACAAATACTTCTGGTATCTGTCCCTTTTTTACAAAGAGGACTGGTATGAAGGTAAAAGAAAGAGAACCGGTCAAACCGGTAAGACGCAGTCTTTGGTACAGCAGGAAAACACGGAACATTACGACCTGGGTCATTGAGATCGTTATCGTGCTCGCCCTTTCCGCGATTTTTTCCTATGTCTTCTGTTCTTCGGTAACAATTCTTGAAAATTCGATGGACCCGACCCTGCAGGCGGGCAACCGGGTCTTGATCAATCGGGCCGCCTATACGGTAGGGAAAATAAAACGCGGTGATCTGATTGCCTATTTCAATTCAGAAAGTACAGATTCCTCCGTACACGTAAAGAGAGTCATCGGTCTTCCCGGTGAAAAAATTCAGATCAAGGACGGACTGATCCTTATAGACGGACAGACATATATTGAAGAGCGGGCGCTTCCCAGTATGAACAGCGGGGGTCTTGCGGAAAACGGTATCACACTGGGCAATGAAGAGTACTTTGTACTGGGAGATAACCGCAATAACAGCGAGGACAGCCGGTTCACGGATGTGGGAAATATACCCGCAAGAGCGGTGCTGGGAAAAGTATGGCTTATCGTTTCACCGTTCTCATCATTCGGTTTTATTGATTAGTATAAAGGAGTAATTATTTTGGACATTCAATGGTATCCCGGACATATGACGAAGACGATTCGGCAGATGAAAGAAGATATCAAACTTGTCGATCTTGTCATAGAAATAACGGACGCACGCATCCCGCTCTCAGCAAGGAACCCGGACATCGATGGACTGGCTGCGGGAAAGGCAAGGATGCTGATCCTGAATAAGGCTGATCTCGCCGATGAGACGGAAAGCAGGCGGTGGGTCTCCTACTTTAGAGAGCAGGGAATTACGACAATACTTATGGACGCCCGGGCGAGGGGGAACGTCAAGGCGATCACTCCCGCCATTTATGAAGCATGCCGGGAAAAAATCGAACGCGATAAAAGGAAAGGAATGAAAGAGAGGCCCATAAGAGCCATGGTGGCCGGAATCCCGAATACCGGGAAATCTACTTTCATCAATTCTTTTTCCGGAAAAGCCATGGCCCGGACCGGGAATAAACCCGGTGTCACAAGAGGACACCAGTGGATCCGTCTGGGAGGACGTGTCGAATTACTGGATACTCCCGGGCTGTTATGGCCCAAATTTAATGACCCGAAGGTAGGCGAAAATATCGCGCTGATCGGATCGATCAATGATCAGATCCTGGACCAGGGAGAACTGGCTGTTACTTTGATAGAGAGACTCAGAAAAGAATACCCGGGTATCCTGGCGGAACGGTACGGAATAGAAGAGGAAGGTACCCCGGCAGAAATACTGGAAAGGATCGGAACAAGGAGAGGATGTCTGAAAAAAGGCGGTATCATAGACTATGACCGTGTGTCATCCATTCTTCTGGATGAGTTCCGATCGGGCGCGCTTGGCAGAATAACGCTCGAGAAGGCATGATGGAAGGTGAGCTATTTGACCGAAAAGCAGCTAAAAAAACAGCAGGAAAAAGAAGCCAGACAGGCGGAACGGCTCAGAAAAGAGATAGAACGGACCGAAAGTATGATGGTCTTCGAACATAAATTTGCTGATCGAGGGTATCTGTGCGGAATCGATGAGGTCGGACGGGGACCGCTTTCGGGCCCGGTGGTGGCCTGTGCCGTGATCCTTCCGACAGACCATCGGATCCTGTATATTAATGATTCGAAAAAACTTTCCGAAAAAAAACGAGAGGAATTATATGATGTCATCATGGAGGAAGCGACAGCTGTCGGAATCGGCATGGCACCGCCTTCAAGGATTGATGAGATCAATATTCTTCAGGCCACATACGAAGCGATGCGGGAGGCGATAAGCAGACTCTCCGTAACACCGGACCTGCTTCTGAACGATGCGGTCACGATCCCGGGGGTATCTATTCCTCAGGTGCCGATCGTGGGAGGAGACAGAAAGAGCGTTTCCATTGCGGCGGCGAGCATTGTAGCAAAGGTCACCAGGGATCGTATGATGAAAGAATATGAAGAGATGTTCCCCGGATATAAATTTGCGAAGAACAAAGGGTACGGGACCGCGGAGCACATTGCGGCACTGAAAGAGCTTGGACCGTGCCCGATCCACAGAAGGTCCTTTATCGGTCACTTTGTCGATACAGACTCTGAGAAGTGATGGCACATACAGCAGGTAAAACACTTATGAATAAGCGTGCAGTAGGATCTGATTACGAGGAGAAAGCCTGTGAGTTCCTTCAGACTCAGGGCTTTTCTGTTTTGGAGAGAAATTTCCGATGTCGCAGAGGTGAAATCGATATCATAGCGAGAGAAGGAAAGTATCTTGTTTTTGTGGAAGTAAAATACCGGACGACCCGATCACAGGGAGAACCTGAAGCGGCAGTTGATTTTCGTAAACAGAGAAGAATATCCCGTGTAGCCCTCTATTACCTGACGGTGAGGGGCTACCCGGAGACGACGTCCTGCAGATTTGACGTTGTGGGTGTGGATCCGGACGGATTTTCACTTATCAGAAATGCATTTGATTATATACCCTGATGGACTGCCCGGATATGTCCAGGCAATATCATCTTTGACCGGTAATGGGGATGACCTTGATCCTTCCACTTACCTGCATCACTAAGAATGAAAGGAGAGACCGGTCGATCGACCGGTGACAGGGCAGATGAGCAGAATACCTGAATTTCACTGGCATAGCAATGATGAAGCTAAGTTGAATGTACACGAAAAGGACGGTGTGGTATGGCTTTCCTATCCTTCGCTCGATGAGATGGACTGGCTCCTGAATGCCTTCTCGACGAGGATAGGCGGTGTCAGCACCGGACATCTATCCTCCATGAATCTGTCATTCACCCAAGAGAAGAATGCCTGGAACGTGCGCGAGAATTTCAGACGCTTCGGAGAAGCGGTCGGTTTCCGCACAGACCAGCTTATTCTTTCAGACCAGACTCATACAACGAATGTCGTGCGCGTCGGAGCCGGAGATCGCGGAAGAGGCATTCTGAGAGACCGGGACTGGAAAGATGTGGATGGATTTATTACGAATGACCCCGGATGCGTTCTTTCCACTTTTTATGCGGATTGTGTTCCCCTCTTTTTTGCGGATCCCGTACACCGTGCGATCGGACTCTCCCACTCGGGATGGAAAGGGACCGCGGCGGGTATCGGCAAGGTAACGATACAGGCCATGGCGCGTGAATTCGGTACAGATCCCGCGGATCTTATCTGCGCGGTCGGACCGTCGATCTGCAGTGAATGCTATGAGATCGGCGAAGACGTAGCCGTTCATTTTGCCTCCGAATTCCTGAAAAAGTCTGAGATTCGGGAAGGCAAGTATTACCTGGATCTCTGGGCAGCCAATAAAGCGATTTTGATGGACGCGGGTGTGAAAGAAGAAAATATCACACTTCCGAATCTATGTACAGCATGCAATTCGGAAGTGTTATTCTCGCACAGAGCCACCGGCGGAAAAAGAGGGAATCTCGGGGCGTTCCTGATGATACGTTGAGACTCCTCTTTACAAATATAGATTGAAATGCTATTATTTTTTACAGATTTTTTATAAATGCTGAACTAAAATTGGAGCAGGTGAGGTTATCATGAAATATAATTTCAGACATATTGAGCAGAAATGGCAGAATGCCTGGGAAGAGGCAGGCATTTTTGAGGCACAGGACAACTCTGACAAGCCGAAATTTTACGGTCTTGTTGAGTTCCCGTATCCGTCCGGCGCAGGCATGCATGTCGGACATATAAAGGCCTATTCCGGACTTGAAATTGTAGCCCGCAAGCGCCGTATGCAGGGATATAATGTTCTTTTCCCGATCGGATTCGACGCATTCGGCCTTCCTGCCGAGAATTACGCAATCAAGACCAACACACATCCGCGCATTGTCACAGACAGGAATATCAAGCACTTCTCAGAGCAGCTTAAGCGCGTGGGATTCTCGTTCGACTGGAGCCGTGTGATCGATACGACCGATGAAGACTACTATAAATGGACCCAGTGGATCTTCCTGAAACTTTTTGAGAATGATCTTGCTTATCGCGATAAGACGCTGGTCAATTACTGCCCGTCCTGTAAAGTCGTTCTTTCGAATGAGGACAGTCAGAACGGCAAATGCGACATCTGCGGCAGTGATGTCATCCAGAAGGAAAAAGAGGTCTGGTATCTCCGTATCACGAAATACGCGGATAAGCTTCTTGAAGGCCTTGAGACAGTCGATTTCCCGGAAGCGGTCCGTATCCAGGAAGAAAACTGGATCGGTAAATCCGAAGGTGCATTTGTCAATTTCACGATTGACGGCGAGGATGAACAGCTTCGGATCTATACAACGAGACCGGATACTCTGTTCGGTGTAACGTTCATGGTCATCGCTCCGGAACATCCGCTCATTGATAAGTTTGCCGATAAGATCACCAACATGGATGCCATCTCAAGCTATCGCGATGAGTGCCAGAAGAAGAGCGAGTTCGAGCGCGTCAACCTCGTGAAGGACAAGACCGGTGTTCGTATCGAGGGAATCGAGGCCGTCAACCCGGTCAACGGAAAGAAGATTCCTCTTTTCATAGCTGACTACGTCATGATGGGATACGGAACCGGTGCGATCATGGCTGTTCCGGGCCACGATCAGCGTGACTATGATTTTGCGAAGGCATTCGGTCTCGATATCATAGAAGTAATCAAAGGCGGCGATATGGCTGTCGAGGCTTATACAGGCGACGGCGAGATGGTCAACTCCGACTTCCTGAATGGTTATACCAATAAGAAGGATTCCATCAGGCGCATGATCGAGTTCCTTGAAGAAAAAGGGATCGGCGAAGCGGGTGTCCAGTATAAAATGAAGGACTGGGCGTTCAACCGTCAGAGATACTGGGGCGAACCGATACCGATCATTCACTGCCCGAATTGCGGCATGGTCGGTGTTCCTTATGAAGAACTTCCATTAAGACTTCCGGAAGTAGAGCAGTTCATGCCGGGTGAGGACGGACAGTCTCCGCTTGCCAAGATCGACAGTTTCGTGAACTGCACATGCCCGAAATGCGGAGGCGCCGCTAAACGTGAGACAGATACAATGCCGCAGTGGGCAGGATCTTCCTGGTATTATCTGCGTTACATTGATCCGAAAAACGACAAGGCTCTTGCGGATATGGACAAGCTGAAATACTGGATGAATGTTGACTGGTATAACGGCGGTATGGAACATGTCACGCGCCATATGATCTACTCAAGATTCTGGCATCATTTCCTGTATGACATCGGTGCCGTAAATACTTTTGAGCCGTATGCGAAAAGAACTGCCCAGGGTCTGGTACTCGGACCGGACAATCAGAAAATGAGTAAGTCCAAGGGCAATGTCGTCGATCCGATCGAAGTCGTTGAGGAGTTCGGAGCAGATACGCTGCGTACATATGTCCTCTTTATGGGTGACTACGGCGCATCGTCTCCGTGGAACGAAAGTTCCGTGCGCGGCTGTAAGAGATTCCTTGATCGTGTGGCACGTCTGGCTGACAACCTTCAGGATGGCGATGCAGCTTCTCTTGAAAGCAAACTGCACAAGACTATCCGCAAGGTGACGAACGATATTGAAGATATGAAATTCAATACGGCCATTGCAGCGCTTATGTCTCTGCTGAACGATTTTGAAGCTGAGAAGAGTGTCGGAAAAGACCAGTATATCGCTTTCCTGAAACTGCTCAATCCGTTCGCTCCGCATCTGACAGAGGAAATCTGGCAGTATCTCGGCGGCAAAGGATTCCTGTCCGTCTCTGCATGGCCGGAATATGATGAGGCCAAGACCATAGACGCGACCGTTGAGATCAGTGTCCAGGTCAACGGAAAGCCGCGCGAAGTCCTTCGTATCGCAGTGGATGCCGATCAGGAAGCAGCTGAAAAGGCAGGGCTTGCGCTCGGAAAGATCGCTAAGCTGGTAGAAGGCAAGAGAATAGTCAAGGTCATTTACAGAGCGGGGAAGATCCTTAACTTTGTCGCGAAGTAATTCCTGACACAATTCATATACAGAAGAAACGAGGCTGCAGATGATTTTGAGTCTGCAGCCTTTTATTACTTTAAACGGAAGATAGCTATGGAGAGCAGTATTAAAAGAATAAACAGGATCAGGGGAATTATCCACATACTTCTGGCAGCCTTCGGATTTGCCATGATGTCTTTTTTCGTTCGTCTGGCGGGTGACCTGCCGACGATGGAGAAGGCTTTTTTCCGAAATATTGTGGCAGCGCTGGTTGCACTCTTTCTTTTGCTGAAGAACGGCAGGGGAGTCAGAGGACTCCGGATCCATGAAGGATGTTTACCTGTCCTGATCAGTCGAAGTGTAATGGGGACTCTGGGTATTATCTGCAATTTCTGGGCAATAAGCCATATGGCGATCGCGGACGCCAATATCCTGAACAAGATTTCTCCTTTTGCAGCAATCATCATGAGTATTTTCATTATAGGGGAGATACCGGACAGGTTCGAGATATTCACAGTCATCGCAGCTTTTACGGGTGCGGCCTTTATTGTGAAACCGGGTGCGGGGATCGCATCCTTCCCGGCCCTGGTCGGTCTGGCCGGAGGGATCTGTGCAGGAACCGCCTACACATTTGTCCGAAAACTGGGAATGCTCGGGGAGAAGAAGGAGGTCATTGTCCTGTTCTTCTCATCGTTCTCATCCCTTATATGTCTTCTTTTTATGATCGGTCAGTTCGAACCCATGAGCCTCAGGCAGCTCCTTATCCTTCTCATGGCCGGAATATCCGCATCGGTCGGACAGCTGAATGTGACAGCTGCCTATACCTACGCACCGGCCAGAGAAATCTCCGTATTTGACTATACTCAGGTCCTTTTTGCCGCATTGCTCGGATTTCTGTTCTTCGGAGAAATTCCGGACGTCGGCAGCTGGATCGGATATGTGATCATAATCGGAACAGCTGTGGTCATGTGGCGAAGGAACCTGAGACTGCCGCAAAACTGAAACAGGATCTTTGCGTTGTTTCAGAGCTGCCGTGATGTACCGGAGTCAGTCGAGCCGCTTCAGAGCGGAGATATCCGGAACAGCTACCAGCGAATAATTCGTGTGATAGGTCACGAAACCCGGTTTACCGCCGTTCTTTTTATGAAGATTTTTTCTCTGCGTGTAATCGATCTCCACTTTGGGAGCTTTTCGGCCGGAAGAATACCAGGCGGCCAGCGCGCCGGCCTCCTCGTAGGCTCTGTCGGGAAGTTCCCTTTCTCCTTTTCCTTTTATGATCACATGACTTCCGGGCATCCCTTTGGCATGGAACCACCAGTCATTCCCGTTTCCGATCTTAAAAGTGACTTCTTCATTCTGGTAATTATTTCTTCCCACATACATAATATAGCCGTCGGAGGAAAGGTAGGAAAGCGGCTTCTGCTTCGTCTCCCGGGCACGTCCTTTGCGTATCGCGCGCTTCTGAAGGAAACCGTACTCAGTCAGCTCCTTGCGTATTTCGGACAGATCCTGTTCACTCTCCGCGAGATCGATCGCCATAAGGCAGTTTTCGAGCTGGTCGCGGTCGTCTCTGGTCTCTTCGATCTGGGTGCCGAGAGCGTCCGCTGTTCGTTTGAGCTTATTATAGCGTTCAAAATATTTCTGAGAATTCTGGCTTGCGGAAAGGGTGGGGTCAAGAGGAATCGTCATGGGCTCTCCGGTATAATAATTGATGACCTCAAGCGATTTGTCACCCTCGGCGGCATTGTATCCGTACGTATTCAGCATTTCCCCGTAGATACGATATTTGTCCTTTTTCTCTGTGTCCGCCAGCTGCTTTTCCTGTATAAGAAATTTCTTGTTGGTCCGGTCGAGCGCGGTCGATACCAGATGTCTCAGATCCGCCGATTTCTGTTTCATACGTCCCGCGGCTTCGCGGTCGGAATAAAATCGCCTCAGCATCTCGCTGACCGAGTCAGTATATTCGACCCGGCCACCCAGGATCTTCAGCGGGAAGACACCGAATTCCTTCGGCTCATCCTCCATATAAACAATATTCGGTGCAAATGTTCCCTCTGCGACATTTCTCATATGATGAATGAAGATTTCCGCCAGTTTCTCCAGTTCTTCCGATGTCAGATCAGCCGGCCGCTTTCTCGGCTCAATGTCCGCTTCATAGACAAATTCCTCGGAAGCAATCGGGGAGATCCCGGTATAACACATATAAATCGCTTTCACGATTGAGTAAGGACTTGCATTGATCGTCGACACAAAATCTTCCGCGTCCGCTGTGAGAGGGTCTTTCTTGGCATCCGCACCCGGAATGAAATAAGGTCTTCCCGGGAGGACCTCACGTACGGAACTGACGGAAGACGGGACACGCTTTATGCTGTCAAGAATGACATCGCGGTCATCCGTCACAATGATATTGCTGTACTTGCCCATGAGTTCGATGATCAGTTTTTTCGTGCAGAGATCACCGAGTTCATCCCGGTGGGAGATCTCGAAGCAGATCACCCTCTCAAGTGAAGGCTGTGTGATCCGCAGGATCTGCCCGCCCTGAAGATGCTTCCTGAGGAGCATACAGAAATTCGGCGCCGTGAGAGGTGCCTGCCTGTTCTCGGGAACAAGATAAATGAGAGGAAGTGCAGGGGAAGCGCTCATGAGCAGCCTGTATGTTACCTTATTATTCTTGACTGTGAGCAGCAGCTCATCTTTTTCGGACTGAACGATCCGGCTGATGCCTCCGCCGGTGAGGCAGTCTGAGAGTTCATGTCTGATCGCTGCCGTGGTTATGCCGTCAAATGCCATATGACCTCCGGAATTAGAAATTTTTGGTGTGATATTTAATGATTCCTATACCTGTACAGCTATGATAGCATAAACGAAATGATATTCCAAATGTTGACGGGATTTACTAAATGATGTAAAATACGTAAGATTATACGGAAAAGCAGGTGAATGGAAAACATGGTAAAAAGTATGACCGGTTTCGGTCACGCGGAAGTAATCACAGAGATCAGGAAACTGACGGTGGAAATTAAGTCAGTCAACAACAGATATCTTGATTTTAATATCCGTATGCCGAAAAAATACAGCGCTTTCGAACCCGGGATCCGCAGCATTCTGAAGGAATATGCCGGGCGCGGAAAAGTAGATATCTTCATCACGGAAGAGATTTACGGATCGGGAACAGGTACTCCGACCCTCAATCTGGAACTTGCGGAAAAATACATTGGTGCCTGTCAGAAGCTGAGCACGGAACTGGGTGTTGAGAACGATATATGTGTTTCCGACCTGACACGTTTTCCGGAAGTCCTCACATTAAAAGATGTGGAGACAGACGAGGAAGAAATCTGGAATCAGCTCGAGACCGTTATCCGCGCCGCTGCCGTACAGTTTGATGAGTCAAGAAAAACGGAGGGGCGGAAGCTTCAGGCGGATTTGGAAGCCAAGCTTGAGAGCATGCGGGTAAATGTGGCTGATATCGAAGCCCGTGAGCCTGAAATTATGGCCGAGTACAGAAAAAGGCTTGAGGATAAACTGGCCGAGATCCTGGAAGATCGTACGATCGATGAGGCGCAGCTTGCAACAGCTCTTATTATCTATGCGGATAAGATATCCACAGATGAGGAGACCGTCCGTTTAAGCAGTCATATCGATCAGATGCTGAGTGAACTGAAAAAAGGGGATAACGTAGGCAGGAAACTGGATTTCCTTGCACAGGAGATGAATCGCGAGTCCAATACGATCCTTTCGAAGGCCGGGGACCTGGCAACGTCGAATAACGGCATCGAGCTGAAGACAGTCGTTGAAAAGATACGCGAGCAGATTCAGAATATCGAGTAATGTAAAGATTTTCGAAGGAGAAATGTACTTGAAGAATCAGGGAATACTGTTGATCGTATCCGGATTTTCCGGAGCAGGGAAAGGTACGATCACCAAGGAAATCTGCAGGAAATATGATAATTATGCTCTTTCCATATCCGCGACGACGAGAAGCCCTCGTGCAGGGGAAGAGGAAGGTGTTCATTATTTCTTCCGCACGAAAGAAGAGTTCGAGGAGATGATCCGCAACGATGATCTGATCGAATATGCTTCCTATCAGGGGAATTATTACGGGACCCCTAAAGAGTATGTCATGAAGATGCTTTCAGAGGGCAGAGATGTCATTCTGGAGATCGAGGTCCAGGGAGCGGAAAAGGTACATCAGAAATATCCGGATACACCGATGGTCTTTGTGACGGCACCGACTGCCAGGATCCTGGCGGATCGCCTGCGCGGGCGTGGTACGGAGAGTGAGGAGCAGATATGCGGGCGCCTTAAGCGGGCCGTTGAAGAGTCTGAGCTTATGAGTACCTATGATTACATTCTGGTAAACGACAGACTTGATGATGCCGTTGAGGCTCTGCATCAAATCGTGAAAACAGAACATAAAAAGTCACATAGAAACAGCCAGCTTATTGCTGACATGCAGGATGATCTTATGAAGTGTGTGAAAGGAGAACAATAATTATGATGATACATCCGTCCTATAAGGAAATGATCGCAGCGGTAAACTCTGAGATTGAAGATGGTACGGTTCCGGTAGTATCCAGCCGATACTCCATCGTTATGGCCACTGCAAAACGCGCTCGTCAGATCATCGACGGAGATGAACCGCTGGTTGAGAATGAGGAAGAAAAGAAGCCCCTTTCAATTGCTGTAGACGAAGTGTTCAGAGGAGAGGTAAAAATCCTTCCTGAGGAGACAAATAATTAACTACTGAAAGGACGGCAGCTTGTCAGGCAGCTGTCCTTTATTCTTCTATATAAATATAAACGGGAGAGTTTATGAAACTACTTATGGTATCTCTCGGGTGTGACAAGAATCTTGTCGATTCCGAAGAAATGCTCGGCATCCTGACATCCAGGGGATTTGAAATAACGGATGATGAGACGGAGGCCGAAGCGGCTGTAATTAACACATGCTGCTTTATAGAGGATGCCAAGAAAGAGAGTATTGAAGAAATCCTTTCTCTGGCTGAACTGAAAAAGACCGCAAAACTGAAAGTACTTGTTGTGACAGGATGCATGGCGCAGCGTTATAGAGAAGAAATACTTGAGGAGATTCCGGAAGTAGATGCAATTGTCGGAACGACCGGAAAGGCGGGCATTGCGGATGCCATGGAAGAGGCCTTCCGGGGCAGAAAGACGATTCTGCTGATGGATGCCAGCCGCGATGAGAACATTGAGACAAAGCGGATCATTTCGACCGGCGGGCATTACGCATTCCTCAAACTGGCAGAAGGATGCGATAAGCACTGTACATATTGCATCATACCGAAGATCCGTGGAAAATACAGAAGTTTTCCGATGGAAAAGCTGCTATCCGAAGCCCGCGATCTTGCGGATGCAGGTGTGACGGAACTTATTCTTGTAGCGCAGGAGACAACGATATACGGGGTTGACCTGTATGGCAGAAAAGTGCTGCACGAACTGCTCGGTGAGCTCTGCAGGATCGATGGACTCCATTGGATACGGATCCTCTACTGCTATCCGGAAGAGATCTATCCGGAACTCATCGAGGTGATGGCAAGAGAAAAAAAGATATGCCATTATCTGGATCTCCCGATCCAGCATGCCTCTGACGCGGTCTTAAAAAGAATGAACCGAAGAACGAGTGAGGCGGATCTGCGGAAACTTGTATCTGATCTTCGCGAAAAGATTCCCGATATTTTTCTCAGAACGACACTCATTTCCGGATTTCCGGGGGAGACGGAGGAGGATCATCAGGTCCTGAAAGAGTTCGTCCGGGAGATGAAGTTCGACCGACTCGGAGTTTTCACATACTCCAGAGAGGAGGACACGCCTGCTGCCAAAATGAAAGATCAGGTCCCTCAGAGGACGAAGGAGAAGAGGCGCAGAGAAATCATGCAGATTCAGCAGAAGATCTCTCTGGCACGGGGCAAGGCCAGAATCGGAAAAACGATGGAAGCTGTCATTGAAGGAGAGCTTCCGGAAGAAGGTATCTATGCGGCAAGGACTTATGGGGATGCTCCCGGAGTAGACGGGATGGTCTTCATACCTGCAACGGAAGATCATATGAGCGGTGATTTTGTAAATGTGCGGATCACCGGCGCTTCCGAATATGATTTGACAGGAGATTTTGAAAATGAATTTACCGAATAAACTTACAGTACTTCGTATGATCCTCATCGTTCCGTTCGTTGTTTTCATGTTGGCCGGAGAAGGAGAAGGCTGGATGAAATGGGCGGCTCTCGCCATTTTTATCGCCGCATCCCTTACGGACATGCTGGACGGACAAATTGCCAGAAAATATAACCTTATCACTGACTTCGGCAAGTTCATGGATCCGCTTGCCGATAAGCTCCTTGTCTGTTCGGCAATGATCTGTCTTGTGGATCTGGACAGGCTTCCTGCATGGATCTGTATTGTGATCATAGCCAGAGAATTTGCCATCAGCGGTTTTCGTCTGGTCGCCTCCGATAACGGAATCGTCATTGCGGCCAGTATGTGGGGAAAGACGAAGACGGTCAGTCAGATGGCAATGGTCATTCTCATGATCGCGAATCTTGATATTCCCGCTGTCCGGATACTGACGACAGTCATCATGTATGTGGCATGTGCCCTGACTATTATTTCCCTTGTGGATTATATTATCAAAAATAAACAGGTACTTGCCTCACAGAAATGATATCCGCATTTGAATGACCTGCCTTGGGACCGGTCACCCTGAGGCTGGAAGGAGGAGATTATTATGGAAATTGAAAACAGAGTCGTACGAATGAATCATAATTCACATCTTCTGGAACTGGAAGAGTACATGTACCAGCTCGTAGATGTGGACAAACCGAATACTTTTCGCAATCTGTTCCCCTACGATGAAGTTCCGAAGATCGCATTCAATGATCGAATCGTCCCGCATCATATGCCGCATCAGATCTGGATCACGGATACCACGTTCCGTGACGGACAGCAGTCCAGAGCCCCATACACGACGGAGCAGATCGTAACGATCTATGATTATCTGCATAAGCTGGGTGGTCCTCATGGTCTGATCAAAGCCTCCGAATTCTTTCTTTATGACAAGAAAGACCGAAAAGCGGTAGAGAAGTGTCTCGACAGAGGGTATAGATACCCGCAGGTGACAAGCTGGATCCGTGCGAGCAAGAAAGACTTCGAACTTGTAAAATCGATGGGGATGCGCGAGACCGGCATTCTGGTATCATGCTCCGATTATCATATCTTTTACAAGATGCATATGACACGCCGGCAGGCCATGGAACACTATCTGACGATCGTCAAAGAATGTCTGGAAATGGGAATCAGTCCGAGATGCCATCTCGAGGATATTACCCGTGCGGATATTTATGGCTATGTCATTCCGTTCTGCCTGGAACTCATGAAGCTGCGCGATCAGTATGGAATCCCCATTAAGGTCAGGGCATGCGATACGATGGGATTCGGTGTAAACTATCCCGGTGCTGTTATTCCGAGATCTGTTCCCGGAATTATCTACGGTCTCATGGTACATTCCGGCGTTCCGTCAGAATTGATCGAATGGCACGGACATAATGATTTCTATAAAGCTGTTTCCAATTCCACGACGGCATGGCTGTATGGGGCAAGCGGCGTGAATTGCTCTCTCTTCGGAATCGGAGAGCGGACAGGAAACACGCCTCTGGAGGCCATGGTCTTCGAATACGCACAGCTTCGCGGAACCCTGGACGGTATGGATACAACCGTCATTTCGGAGCTGGCGGAATACTACGAGAAGGAGCTTGGGGAAAAGATTCCTCCGCGCACACCGTTCGTAGGTCAGAATTTCAACATTACCAGGGCCGGGATCCATGCGGACGGACTTCTTAAGAATGAAGAAATCTATAACATTTTCGATACGGAGAAATTCCTTAAGAGACCTGTGGAAGTTGCAATTTCCAATACTTCCGGTCTGGCGGGAATCGCTCACTGGATCAATCGCCATTATGCAGTTCCGGAAGGAATGGTGATTGATAAGAAATCTGATATCGCGATGGCGGTGAAGGCCTGGGTAGACGATCAGTATGAGAACGGCCGTGTCACCGTTATCTCCAACAATGAGATGTACACAGTCTGTGACCTTGCGATGGCAGAGCTGGGGAAACGTCTCGAGAGAAGATAATGTTCGAAAGGAGATCATAGAATGAAGAAAATTGTAATGACGACTCCTCTTGTAGAGATGGATGGCGATGAGATGACAAGGATTATCTGGCAAAGAATCAAGGATGAGCTTCTCACACCGTTCATCGAGCTGAATACGGAATACTATGATCTGGGCCTTGAGCACAGGGATGAGACGGATGACCAGGTGACGATCGATGCCGCAAAAGCCAACATGAAGTATGGCGTCAGTGTGAAGTGCGCCACGATTACTCCGAATCTTGCCCGACAGAAAGAGTATGGCTTGAAGACTCTTTACAAGAGCCCGAACGGAACCATAAGGGCGATGCTGGACGGAACTGTTTTCCGCGCGCCCATTCTCGTTAAGGGAATCGAACCTGTTGTCAGCAACTGGAAAAAACCGATCACAATTGCCCGACACGCGTATGGTGATGTCTATAAGAATACCGAAATGCGTATAGACCGTCCGGGGAAGGCTGAAATCGTCTTTACCGCGGAGGACGGAACCGTCACAAGACAGACGATCTTTGATTTCAAAGGTCCGGGTGTCATTCAGGGCATGCATAATCTGGATGCATCCATCGAGAGTTTCGCAAGGAGCTGCTTTACCTATGCCCTTTCTGTAAAACAGGATCTCTGGTTCGCCACAAAAGATACGATTTCAAAGATCTATGACGGTGAATTCAAAGATATTTTCGAGAAAGTATATGAGGAGGAGTTCCGGGAGAAATTTGAGGAGGCCGGCATCGTTTACTTTTATACGCTGATCGATGATGTCGCGGCACGCATTATGAAGAGTGAGGGCGGTTTTGTGCTTGCGCTCAAGAATTATGACGGCGATGTCCAGTCAGACATGCTTTCATCTGCGTTCGGCTCACTGGCGATGATGACCTCTGTTCTTGTTTCCCCTCACGGCTACTTTGAATATGAAGCTGCTCACGGGACCGTCCAGAGACATTATTACAAGCATATGGCCGGAGAGCTGACCTCCACGAATTCGGTCGCTACCATATTTGCATGGACCGGAGCGCTTCGAAAGAGAGGCGAGCTGGACGGAAACGCTGAACTCTGTGCGTTTGCCGATAAGCTTGAGCAGGCTACGATCGATACGATCGAGAGCGGAAAGATGACGGGAGACCTTGTCCTCATCACGAAACTCAAAAATCCGAAGAAACTCTCTACCCTGGAATTCATTCTCGAGGTAAGGAAGAATCTGGAGAAACTGCTTTAATTTACTTTGTTTTTATCATAGAAGAAGAGGACTGCGGGTCGACCGTCAGTCCTCTTCCTGTAATTGTTCCCATTTTGTATATAACTCTTCAAGCAGTGAAGCGATTTCTTCTTTTCTGTTCCCCAACCGTGTACATTCTGCCGGATCGCAGGCGACTGCCGGATCTTCGAAAAGTCTGTCAATTTCCAGATCTTCCTTTTCAAGGTCTTCGATCAGTTTTTCAGTGCGTTTGATATCGTTCAAAAGCTTTCTCTTTTTCGCGGCGTCTTCTTTCTGAGCCTTCCAGTCCAGCTTGGCTTCGGTGTCCCCTTTTGCTTCCTGCGTAAGCTCTTCCGGAGACAGTGAAGCCGTCTCGACAGCCTCCTTCTTTTCCAGATAGTAGTCGTAATTACCGATGTAGTTCAACAGAGTCCGGTGGGTAAGATCCAGTATTCTGCCGGCTGTTCGATTGATAAAATAACGGTCGTGAGAGACATAGAAGAGTGTACCCGTATAGGAATTGATCGCGCTTTCCAGAATTTCCCTCGATTCGATGTCCAGATGGTTCGTCGGCTCGTCGAGCATAATGAAATTCGCATTGGACAGCATCAGTTTGCACAAAGATACGCGGGCTCGCTCACCGCCGGACAGATCACGGATGTATTTGAACACATCCTCCCCGGTGAACAGAAAGGCAGCAAGGGCACTTCGGATCTTCGTATTGTTCATGGAAGGATAGTCGTCGGATATCTCATCAAATATTGTTTTGTCCGGATGGAGGACATGCATTTCCTGATCGTAATATCCGGTAATGACATTTGCTCCCAGGACGAACTCTCCGCGGTCCGGGAGATACACTCCGTTCAGGATTTTGAGAAGAGTAGACTTACCGGTCCCGTTGTTCCCGATCAGCGCGACGTGTTCCCCTTTTTTGATCTCGAAGGAGACATTTTCGAAAAGGCAGATGCCGTCAAAGGACTTTGAAAGATCGCTGACGGACAGCACATCCTTCCCGGATTCTGTCCCGGGGGAGAAGGAGAGGCCCATGACTGCATTCTCGCCCTGGGGCTTCTCGGGCATTTCCATCTTATCGAGCATTTTCTGCCGGCTGTCCGCCCGTCGGATCGACTTTTCTCTGTTGAATTGCCTGAGCCTGGCAATGACCTGCTCCTGATGCTTCCGCTCCTGCTCGGCTTTTAGGAATGCCAGATATTCGGCATGACGGATCTCCTCTTTTTTATAGCTGTATGCATCGTAATTGCCCTGATATGTCCGGGCGGATCCCCGATCCAGTTCAATGACCTTGGTCACGACCCGGTTCAGGAAATATCGGTCATGGGAGACGATCAGGACCGCCCCCTTATAGTTCATCAGATATGTCTCCAGCCAGACAATAGAAGTCATATCGAGATGGTTCGTCGGCTCATCGAGCAGAATGATATCCGGGCTGGTCAGGAGAAGTTTTCCGAGCGCAACGCGGGTTTTCTGCCCCCCGGAGAGGGTCGATACTTTTTTGCCGAAGTCTTCTTCCGTGAACCCAAGACCTTTCAGGACGCCGACTACTTCTGATTTGTAGGCGTACCCGTTAAGACGGTCAAATGCCTCCTGCATCTTTGCGTAGGAAGTCATTTCGTCATGTAAGGCTTCTCCCGTCAGCTGAGACATTCTGTGCTCGGATACTGTCATGCGTCTGGTAAGTTCCAGTATATCCTGTCTTACCTGCATGAGCTGTTCATAAACGGTCAGGTCGCCGGTGATGTCCTGATGCTGGGCGAGGTAGCCGAGCGTCCTGTCTCTGGAAAGAATGGCTGATCCCTGATCAGGGCTCATCTCACCGACGATGATTTTCAGAAGAGTCGATTTACCGGCACCGTTGATCCCTACGAGCGCTGCTTTCTCATTGTCTTCTATATGGAAAGAAACTTCCCGGAGCACTTCGTTCCCGGGGAATGTTTTTGAGATTTTCTGAATATTCAAGATCATGTTGAAATCCTCCGATTCATGGAAAGTATACATGACTTTTCATGCTTTTGCCACTGAAAGTTATGAGTCATTGCAAAGGAGTTTAGCCTGGTTTATAATGTACGAGTCAAATGCAGGAGGTGGTTATGAAACATATTGTAACGGCAGATCAGATGAAATTAAGAGACAGATACTCCATTACGGAGATCGGCATTCCTTCGAGTGTCCTTATGGAAAGAGCTTCTTTTGAAATTGCGGAAGAAGTCCTTGCGTATTTACGGGAAACGGGAAAAGAAGGCCATGTTCTGTGCGTATGCGGCAGCGGCAACAACGGCGGAGACGGCGCTGCATGCGCGAGAATACTTACCCTGAAAGGAGTGTCCTGTGATCTTTATCTTGCAGGCAACGAAGATCACTATACCGATGAGATGAAACTGCAGGTCTCCGTGTGCAGAAAGTTGAAGATCCCGGAAGTGCGCAAGTCTACATTTGCCGAATATGATGTGATCGTGGACGCGATCTTCGGAATCGGTCTTACGCGTGAGATTGAAGGAAATTATGCTGAAGTGATCCGCAGGATCAATGCCTCCGGCGCATTTGTCATATCAGCTGATATCGCGTCAGGTGTTCATGCCGATTCCGGGAAGATCATGGGATGTGCCGTACAGGCGGATGTGACAGTCACCATGCAGCTCATGAAGCCGGGCATGCTCCTTTATCCGGGAGCGGAATATTCGGGCAGGATCCGCATCGCGGACATCGGTATTCCGGATGAGTGGAATGCGGAGCCGTGGGGAGGTAGGCCTGCAGGAAAAATGGATACGGAGAGAAGAATCTACAGTCTGGATGAGACTGACATTCCTTCTTATCTTCCGCAGCGGCTTGCATCCGGGAACAAGGGGACCTTCGGGAAGATCCTGGTGATCGCCGGAAGCAGGAACATGTCGGGAGCCGCATATTTTTCCGCTCTCTCTGCTATGCGCATGGGAGCGGGGATGGTCCGCATCGTCACGGTGGACGACAACCGCGAGATCATTCAGCGTGAACTGCCGGAAGCACTTTTATCCACCTACACGGACGCGGTGGAAGCGGAGGATGTGATCGATAAGGCCATGGACTGGGCGGACGTTCTCTGTCTAGGGCCCGGACTCGGAACAGATGAGGTCGCAGAGACGATCGTGAAACATGTTCTTGAGACTGCCGTGCAGCCGCTTGTCCTCGACGCGGATGGCATTAATTGCCTTTACGGAAATACAGAGCTTCTGAAGGCGTACAGGGGAATGCTCTTTATAACACCTCATATGGGCGAAATGGGCCGGCTTGTGGGGCGCACGATTGCGGAATTGAAAGAGGATCCGATTTCCGCCGCAGTCAATCTTTCGACAGCCTGCGATCTGGTCTGTGTGCTGAAGGATGCACGGACCTGTACAGCGCTGCCGAACGGAAATGTTTTTATAAATACTTCAGGCAATGACGGGATGGCGACGGCCGGCAGCGGCGATGTTCTGTCCGGTATTCTGGCCGGGCTGCTGGGACAGCGATGCGATGTACTCGCGGCTGCGCCTCTCGCCGTGTTCATTCACGGAAAAGCCGGTGACGCGGCCGCTTCCGAGAGCGGCAGAAGAAACGTGATCGCTTCCGATATAATAGGTAATCTCAAGAAAATAGTTCGTTGATGCGGAGGGGAAAATGAAGAATTACAGCAGGGTAAGAGCAGATATCGATCTTGACGCGGTCCTTTTCAACTTTGAGAGTATGAAGGCCAATATCAGTCCGGACTGTAAGATTACTGCAGTTATCAAGGCGGACGGATACGGACACGGAAGCATACAGATCGCTCAGCTGATGGAGCCTTATCCCTATATGTGGGGATTTGCGGTAGCTGCGGCAGATGAGGCCATGCGCCTTAGAATGTCAGGAATCAGAAAACCGATCATGCTGCTGGGATACGCGTTTGAAGAGTCCTACGCAGAACTGATCCGTTCCGACGTCAGGATCTGCGTATTTGACTATGAGACAGCTGAAGCTGTCTCGAACGCGGCCTTTGACGTCGATAAGAAGGCAATTATTCATCTGGCTCTCGATACGGGCATGAGCAGGATCGGCTTCAGGGACGATGACACGTCGGTCGAGACGATCGTAAGGATCGCAAAGCTTCCGAATATTATCATAGAAGGTCTTTTTACTCATTTTGCGAGGGCTGACGAAGTCAGTATCGCTCCAGCTGTGAGGCAGCTTGAGAGGTATAAGGCATTTGCGGATAAAGTCCGGAAGGCAGGCGTCCGGATCCCGATCCATCACGTGAGCAACAGCGCGGGCATCATCCGCATGAAAGAAGCCAATATGGATATGGTACGAGCCGGTATTACGGTGTATGGTCTGCTCCCTTCGGCGGACGTTGAGACGGATATTGTGCCTCTCAGACCGGTCATGAGCCTTAAGAGCCATATTTCGTTTGTCAAGGATATAGAGGCCGGCGATGAGGTGAGCTACGGAGGTACATTCAAGGCCCGTGAGAAGAGGAGGGTCGCTACCGTTCCGGTGGGATATGCTGACGGATACCCGAGAATGCTCTCCGGAAAGGGATATGTTCTGATCCGCGGGCGGAAAGCTCCGATCCTGGGAAGAGTCTGCATGGACCAGTTCATGGTCGATGTGACGGAAATTGACGGTGCTTCAAGGGGGGATGAAGTCGTACTGCTCGGACGTCAGGGAGACTATATGATTACAGCGGAAGAACTGGGAGATCTGTCGGGGCGATTTAACTACGAACTTGTCTGTGATATCAATAAACGCGTCCCCAGAAATTATATATATGAAGGACGAATTATTGAGCAGAGCGAGTTTATCTGATACTTGAATAATTGTTATAAAACTGATATAGTTTACTGTAATGTGTTTTCATAGAAGGGTCTTATAAGTCTGCTGCGCGGCAGGCGCAGCTTACAACGTATACACGTTAAAGGAGATAAAATGTCTGGACATTCTAAGTTTGCGAATATCAAGCACAAAAAAGAAAAGAATGATGCTGCAAAGGGTAAGATTTTTACAATTATCGGACGCGAAATTGCTGTGGCTGTAAAAGAAGGCGGCCCGGATCCGGCCAATAACTTCAAGCTCGCAACGGTAATCGCCAAGGCGAAAGCCAACAATATGCCGAACGATACGATCGAGCGCGGAATCAAAAAAGCAGCCGGTGATGGCAGCGGCGCCAATTACGAATCTATTACCTATGAAGGCTACGGCCCGAGCGGTATCGCGATCATCGTCAGGACGCTTACGGATAATAAGAATCGTACGGCAGCAGCAGTCCGCAGTGCCTTCACGAAAGGAAACGGCAATATCGGAACACCGGGCTGCGTCTCTTTCATGTTCGATGAAAAAGGACAGATCATTATCGACAAGGAAGAGTGCGACATGGACTCTGATGATCTGATGATGGCTGCTTTGGATGCCGGTGCCGACGATTTTAATGAGGAAGACGACAGTTATGAGATCCTGACATCTCCGGAAGCGTTCCTGGATGTTGAGAAAGCTCTTAAAGATGAAGGTCTTTCCCTCGCTTCATCTGAAGTTACCATGATTCCGCAGACGTATGTAAAGCTTACCAGCGAAAAGGATATTTCTTCTCTGGAGAGAATACTCGACCTGCTTGACGAGAGCGATGATGTACAGAACGTATATCACAACTGGGATGAGGATTAAAGGTTAACAAGAGGATTTTATGGATTATCTGCTGACAATACTTCTCGGAATCATTCAGGGACTGACCGAATTTCTTCCGATCAGTTCGACCGGATTCCTTATCGTTGTCGAACAGATCCTTCGTATACAGGAGAGCTCTGAACTTATGAATGTCGCTCTCCATGTCGGGACTCTTGCGGCAATTCTTCTTGCAATGCAGAAAGATGCAGCCAGATTGTGCAGAGAAGCTTTTCGGATGATCAGAGATATCGTACTGAACATCCGGATCACATTCAGAAGTATCAGGAATCATGAGGAACCGAGATATATTCATATCGTTACGTCTAATTACAGGCAGCTTGTGATCCTTGTGATCACAGCAACTGCCTCGACTTCGCTTGTGGCTTTTTTACTGAGGAATGCGGCTCGGTCTGCTTCGGGATCCGTTCTTTACAGCGGCATAGGGATGCTTATAACCGGTATTTTGCTGCTGGTAACGGACAGAGTGCCTGTCGGAAATAAAATTCCGCTGGATATTTCCTGGAAATATGGTATTGTGATCGGATGTGTTCAGGGTTTCTCGGTAATACCCGGGATATCAAGGACAGGTCTTGTATTTGTATGCGGTATTCTGCTGGGCTTTAATAAAAGCCTTTCCATCCGGTTCTCATACCTTCTTTCAATACCTGCGGTCATCGGGGCAATTGTTCTGCAGAGTGGTAAAATCCCGACTCTCATTGCTTCTCCCAGATTTGCGGGGACATGTCTTGTCGGAGCGTTATTCGCTGCAGTGACAGGCATGCTAATCGTCAGACCTGTATCGAAATTAATACGTCAGCGCCGGCTCAAAACGTTCGCGATCTGGAGTTTTGTGTCGGGAGGTGTAATTCTGATTTTAAGTTTTATAGTATAATTCTATATTAAAAACAAAAATTCTTTCATCAAAAAATATTTGACAATCTACTTATGTGGTATAATAGACAAATGAACCGACGGACCCAAGTTCGTCGGTTCAAAATCGGAGAGGATTAATGGCAACAAAAAAAACAAACGGCCGGAAGAGAACCGGAAGCAGGAAGACTTCCGCTGCTTCAGGTCGAAAGAAAAACAGCACAGGAAAGTCAGGCAGTGCAAGAAGGAAAAATACTGCAAGGCCGGTCGAGTCGACCGGTATTGCGGGTGACATTCTGCTTCTGACTGTATTTTTACTGTCTGTTTTACTGTTCCTTTTTAATATAGGAATCGGCGGACCTGCCGGTAATGCGATCAGCGACGTCTTATTCGGTATATTTGGTCTGACAGCTTATGTGGTTCCTTTTTACCTTTTCTTCGCAGTCGCATTTTACATGGCCAACAGGAAAAATGCCCTTATTATAAGAAAAATGACCGGTCTGCTCATGCTTCTTATCTTTGTGTGCGCAATTGTTCATCTGATCGTTGTGCGTGAATACAGCAGGTCAATTCCTATTTCAGATTATTACTATATGTCTGCCGATGAACACTCCGGCGGAGGTATCATCGGCGGAGCGGTCGTCAGGCTTTTTGCCTTCGGTTTCAGCAATGTGATAGCCTGGATCTTATGCATTTTCGGATTGATTCTTTCTCTGATCATTCTGACTCAGAAACCCCTTGTAACTAAGCTTGGCATAAAGACCAAAAGAACAGCGGAACGGGTCAGACGGAACCGTAAAGCAAGAAGTGCTGATGAAGATGATGAGGATGACGACCCGGAAGATGAGGAGGATATCGAATCCCAGCGGGCGATGCGAAGGTCTTCCTACAGACGATGGCTTCCCCTCTTTAATCTGAAAGGAAGTCATGATAAAGAAAAGACACGGGAAGAGAAGGTAACAGAGGCCGGGTCACACGTTGCGGATGAGGCATTTGAGGAAGTTAAGAGACCAGCTCAGGATAAAAGCGCTGTAAACAAAGAGACCGTTAAGAAGAAGTCAGCTTCAGCCAGGAAGGAAGCGGAAAAGAAAGAAAAGTCGAAAGCTTCTGCTGAAAAGAGCGGGACAGCTTCCGGGGCTTCTGACAGCAGCCAGGTCCCTTCGTTCCTGATGAATGTAATGACTTCATCGGGTACGGATCATAAAGTCGAAAAAGAAATCTCCGAATCCTTGAAGGCAGATTCTGATGATGCGGAAGAAAATGCTCCATCTATAAAGATCGAAGGAGCTTTTGACGACAGCGTACAGGTCTCCGGGGCTGAAGCAGACGCGACCGGGAAAGAACAGACTTCGCCTAAGCGGGGAACCGTTAAGAAGACACGGTCGTCAGAAGAAGAAATTGTCTCAAATATAAAGAATGTTTCCAATGAAATCAGCAGACAGGAAAAGGATGCGGCTCAGTATATCATGCCCTCTCCGGAACTTCTGACCAGAGGAAAGGTACAGCAGGGTGATTCAAAGCAGCATCTTATTGAGACAGCTCAGAAGCTGGAACAGATTTTCCGGGACTTCGGCGTCAATGTGCATGTGAATAATGTAAGCCGCGGCCCGACAGTCACCAGATATGAACTGACTCCCGAGCAGGGCGTCAAGGTCAGCAAGATCGTCTCTCTCAGCGATGATATAAAGTTAAATCTGGCTGCATCGGAAATCAGAATCGAGGCTCCGATTCCCGGCAAGGCTGCCGTAGGAATAGAAGTTCCAAACAAGGAAAGTTCGGTCGTAGCGTTCAGAGATCTTGTGGAATCCGGTGAGTTCCGCAAGTCAAAAGCCCCGTTGACATTTGCCGTCGGAAAAGATATTGCCGGAAAACCGGTCGTTTCCGATATCGCCAAAATGCCGCATCTGCTGATAGCCGGTGCTACGGGATCCGGAAAGTCGGTATGTATTAATACCCTGATCATGAGTATACTGATGAAATCGACACCGGATGAAGTCCGGATGCTCATGATCGACCCGAAAGTCGTCGAACTGAAGATATATGACGGAATCCCGCATCTTCTGATCCCTGTTGTCACCGATCCCAAAAAGGCGGCAGGCGCACTGAACTGGGCAGTCCAGGAGATGAATGACCGTTATAATAAGTTTGCTGAATATACCGGCGTACGTGACCTGAAATCCTACAATAAGAGGATCGAAAAAATCAATGAGGCACTGCCGCCGGACGAACAGCTCAAAAAGCTTCCTCAGATACTGATCGTAGTAGATGAGCTTGCGGATCTTATGATGGTGGCTCCCGGCGAAGTGGAAGACGCGATCTGCCGTCTGGCTCAGCTGGCAAGAGCAGCCGGGCTTCATCTGGTCATCGCGACACAGAGGCCTTCTGTCAATGTTGTGACCGGACTGATCAAGGCCAACATGCCTTCAAGGATTGCGCTTGCTGTATCTTCAGGTGTAGACAGCCGGACAATTATCGATATGAACGGTGCTGAGAAACTACTGGGTCATGGCGATATGCTGTTCGCTCCGCAGGGGTATCCGAAGCCGGCACGTGTTCAGGGCGCATATATTTCAGATGATGATATTTCCCGTGTTGTAAAATTCCTGACACAGCAGAAGTCAGAGGAAGTCTATAATCAGGACGTGGAAGATCAGATCACAAAGACAATCAATAACTCCGCTCCGGGAAGCCCTGCGAAAGATTCAGGAAGAGATGAGTATTTCGTAGATGCCGGTAGATTCATTATAGAAAAAGATAAAGCATCGATTGGAATGCTGCAGCGGATGTTCAAGATCGGATTCAACCGTGCGGCAAGAATCATGGATCAGCTCTGCGAAGCCGGAGTCGTAGGTCCTGAGGAGGGAACGAAACCCAGAAAGATCATTATGGATGCAGAGACTTTCGAGGCGACGTTCGGGGAACAAGGGTAATGACGGTATTCTTACTGTAGTGGTGGGAAACGTATATATAAGGAGGAAACCATGTACAAAATATTAAAGAAAAAGCAACTGAGTGAAGTTGTCTGGCTTATGGAAGTCGAGGCGCCTCTTGTTGCACGCAGTTGTCAGCCGGGACAGTTCGTCATTGTGAAAAACGGCGAGGTCGGCGAACGCATTCCTCTTACGATTTGTGATTATGATCGGGAAAGAGGTACAATAACTATCGTATTCCAGCCACTTGGCGTAAGTACACTTAAATTCCTTAAACTGGAGGAAGGAGATTACTTCCAGGATTTCGTCGGACCGCTCGGAAGACCGTCCGATATTCTTGAAATGAGCGAAGAGGAAATTAAATCCAAGAAATTCCTTTTCGTAGCCGGCGGCGTAGGAACTGCGCCTGTCTATCCGCAGGTAAAATGGCTGAAGGAACATGGATATGAATGTGATGTCATCATCGGAGCCAGGACAAAAGATCTCCTGTTCTTTGAGGAGGAGATGAGTGCTGTCGCCACGAACCTTTATATCACGACCGATGACGGATCTTACAAGCATAAAGGTGTTGTTACATCCGTGATCGATGAACTTGTCGCAGAAGGCAGAGAATACAACCACTGTGTTGCGATCGGACCGATGATCATGATGAAGTTCGTGTGTCTTACTACTCAGAAGTACAATATCCCGACGATCGTCAGTATGAATCCGATCATGGTCGACGGAACAGGTATGTGTGGCGCCTGCCGTCTTACCGTAGGCGATGAGATTAAATTCGCATGCGTAGATGGACCGGAATTCGACGGTTTCAAGATCAACTGGTCTGAGGCGATGAAGAGAATGACTCTGTACAAGACGGAAGAGGGTCGCGCAAAACTTCGGTATGAAGAGGGCGAAACTCATCACGGAAACTGTGGAAATTGAGATGGAGGTGACATTTAATGCCTAATATGTCTAAAACGAAGGTTCCCGTACGGGAGCAGGAACCGCTTGTTCGTGCTACGAATTTTGAAGAAGTATGTTACGGATATAATGAAGAGGAAGCTGTCGAGGAAGCAACCAGATGCCTCAACTGCAAGAATGCGCGCTGCATCGAGGGATGCCCTGTAAGCATTGATATTCCGGCTTTTATTAAAAAAGTAACAGAGAGAGATTTCGCAGGTGCCTACCAGGTCATCTCTGAGTCGAGTTCTCTTCCTGCTGTCTGCGGACGTGTATGCCCGCAGGAGACACAGTGCGAAGGAAGATGTATCCGTGGTCTGAAGGCTGAGCCGGTATCAATCGGCAAGCTCGAGAGATTTGTAGCGGATCGCGCAAAAGAGGATGGAATCAAGCCCGAAGGCGCTAAAGTGAAAAACGGTCACAAAGTTGCCGTCATCGGTTCCGGTCCTGCAGGTCTTACCGCAGCAGGAGATCTTGCCAAGATGGGATATGACGTGACGATATACGAAGCTCTTCATAAAGCAGGCGGTGTACTTACATACGGCATTCCGGAGTTCCGTCTCCCGAAAGAGAAGGTCGTTGCCGAGGAAGTAAAGAATGTCGAAGGTCTCGGTGTTAAGATCATTACCGATGTTATCGTCGGCAGAACGATTTCTGTTGATCAGCTGATCGAGCAGGAAGGTTATGAAGCGATTTTCATCGGCTCCGGCGCAGGTCTTCCGATGTTCATGGGTATCCCGGGCGAGAATGCCAACGGCGTTTTCTCCGCAAATGAGTACCTTACACGCAATAACCTCATGTATGCTTTCAGAGATGACTACGATACACCGATCTATAAGGCTAAGAAAGCGGTCGTTGTCGGCGGCGGAAACGTTGCTATGGACGCAGCCAGGACGGCTCTTCGTCTGGGCGCCGAAGTCCATCTTGTATATCGCCGTTCTGAGGCAGAGCTTCCGGCAAGAGCGGAGGAAGTCCATCATGCCAAGGAAGAGGGCGTTATTTTCGATCTTCTGACGAATCCGGTCGAAGTTCTTACAGATGAGAATGACAATGTTGTCGGCATCAGATGCATCCGTATGGAGCTCGGTGAGCCGGACGCATCCGGAAGAAGACGTCCGGTAGCGGTCGAAGGTTCTGAATTCGAGATGGAGTGCGATGCGGTCATCATGTCTCTCGGCACATCTCCGAACCCGCTCATTTCCTCGACAACGCCGGGCCTTGAGATCAACCGCAGAAAATGCCTTGTTGCGACAGAAGATGAAGGAAAGACGACAAAAGAAGGCGTCTATGCAGGCGGTGACGCTGTAACAGGTGCCGCTACAGTTATTCTTGCCATGGGAGCCGGCAGAGCCGGTGCCAAGGGTATCGATAATTATATCCGGAGCAAAAATCAGGAATAATGAAGATTCCCCACGACGCAAAGTGGCAAGTTTGAAATAATAACAGTTTTTTATGATCCCCGGCCGGTAAGGCCGGGTGATTTTTATCTGATTAATATGAAAATAAAAATAATCTGTGTTGGTAAAATAAAAGAAAAGTTTTATCGGGATGCTGTGGCAGAATATGTCAAGCGTCTGTCCAGATACTGCAAAATTGAGATCCTGGAGTGTCAGGACGAGAAAACGCCGGATGGTATTTCCCCGGAGGCTGAGAAACAGATAAAGATCAGAGAAGGAGAAAGGATCCTAAGCCGTATCACAGACAGTGAATACTGCATCGCTCTTGATCTCGGAGGAAGGACTTTTACTTCCGAACAGCTTTCGTCCCATCTGTCCGGGCTCATGATCAAAGGAAAAAGCACAATAACCTTTATTATCGGCGGATCTTTGGGATTGTCGGAAAAAGTCCTGGCAAGAGCAGATGAGAAGCTCAGTTTTTCGGCTTTTACCTTTCCTCACCAGCTTATGCGGGTAATTTTACTTGAACAGATCTACAGGTCTTATCGTATTATGAATCATGAACCGTATCATAAGTAGCCATGGTGCCGCGTGAAGGAATCTGACATAAAAAGAACGGTTCACAATAAAACGAAAATGTTACCCAAATGTTGCCTGACGGGGAACAAGTAGTTTCATGTTTGTGAAAACTGTGTTAAAATTATTTAATATATCGGAAAGGGGAAAAGAATGGGAAGCAGGACAGAAACATCTGTTGCGATTCCGGCCGAACATGAAAAAAATATTTTCGGTGATTTCGATAAGCATCTGAAAATAATAGAAAATACGCTTCATATAGAGATGATCGAGCGCGACGGGGAACTGAAAATCATCGGGGAAGCAGCCGATGTAAAAAAGGCATCCCGCCTTCTGGAGCAGCTGCTTATTTTATCCGAGCGTGGAAATACGATCACGACTCAGAACATCAATTATGCACTCTCGCTTCTCCTTGAAGACAGGGAAAGCGCTATATCGGCTCTGGATGATGATCTGATCATTCATACGGTGGCCGGACGACCGGTCAAGCCGAAAACGATAGGGCAGAAAAAGTATGTGGATTCCATCAGAGAGCGAATGATCACCTTCGGAACAGGACCTGCAGGTACCGGAAAGACTTATCTTGCCATGGCGATGGCAGTGCGTGCTTTTCGAAGGGATGAAGTATCAAGGATCATTCTCACCAGACCTGCGATCGAGGCGGGAGAAAAACTGGGATTTCTTCCCGGAGATCTGCAGAGCAAGATCGATCCTTATCTGAGACCACTCTATGATGCATTATATGAGATCATGGGCGCAGAGGCATTTCTGAAAAATTCGGAAAAAGGACTTATAGAGGTGGCTCCGCT
>DMAZ01000155.1:47485-52791 GCA_003446335.1 Lachnospiraceae bacterium
GCCTATATGCGCGGACGTACACTTGACAACGCCTTTATTATCCTTGATGAAGCACAGAATACAACGCCCGCTCAGATGAAGATGTTCCTTACAAGAATCGGTTTCGGGACGAAAGTGGTCATTACCGGTGACCGTACCCAGAAGGATCTGCCGAAAGGAACGGAAAGCGGACTCGATGTCTCCTATAAAGTGCTGAAAAAAATCGATGAGATAGGATTCTGTGAACTGACATCCAAGGATGTTGTGAGACATCCTCTCGTACAGAAAATCGTTCAGGCTTATGAAGTATACGAGGAGAAAAAGAGCCGTGAGCGTAAGAGTGACAGGCCGAAAGTCAGGTTTTACAGATAACTGAATGCAGCAGGTAAAAATATGACAGTGACTATTGAAAATGAATATATTCCGGAATATAAGGAAGACATGCCGGCGCTTGATTATCAGAAGGTCGCGGAGGATGTCCTGTCGGGATTTCTGGATGCGACGCAATGCCCGTATGAGGCGGAAGTGAACATTCTGATCACCGGGAATGATGCGATAAGAGAGATAAACAGGGAACAGAGGGGAATAGACAGTATTACGGATGTACTCTCATTCCCGCTGCACGAGTACAGTCAGCCTGCAGCATTTGATGAGCTAGACGAAGACAGCTTTGATGATTTTGATCCGGAGAGCGGGGAATTACTGTTGGGGGACATTGTCCTCTGTCTGCCCAGAATAAGGGAACAGGCAGTTATGTACGGCCACAGTTTTTTAAGAGAGTATGCATTCCTGATCGTTCACAGTCTGCTTCATCTGGTCGGATATGATCATATGAGCAGAGCGGATGAAGAACGTATGACAGCGATGCAGGACACGATTATGAATGACCTGGGTATTACCAGAGAAGGAGGGAAGGAAAAACAGTTATGAAAAGAGCCAGATATTTGTTACCATTATTGCTTTCAGCGACAATTCTCTCGGGATGTACGATCAAAGGTCATTTCTGGGAGGACTGGGGACAGAATTCACAGGGAGAGGAACTGGCGGAATCGTCCGTGGCAGAAGTTGTCGAACCTGCAAAAAAGACAGGAAATGTGACGCAGACTAACAGTAAACCGGAGCCCACAGCGACACCTGCCCCTACATCTACCCCGAGTCCTACACCCACGCCGGCGGAACCGATTCCGGAGGGGATGATAAAGAGTGAGGTTACAGGTGAATATATTCCGGATGCCATGAAAAATAAAAGACCTATGGCGTTCATGATCGATAATGTAAAGGGTGCTCTGCCGCAGAGCGGAATCAGCAAGGCAAGCATGTATTTCGAAGCGCCTGTCGAGGGAAGTCTGACACGTATGATGGCCGTATTTGAAGACTATTCCGACCTGCCCAGAGTCGGCCCGCTCCGCAGCTGCAGAGATTATTTCGTATCTATGGCAGCCGGTCTTGATGAGCTTTATGTGCATTACGGACAGGCTGCATACGCATTGCCGTATCTGGAGTCGGACGATGTGGATAACCTTTCCGGTCTCGCTTGGTATACAAGTTCGGTATTCTTCCGTGACAACAGCTTCCACAGTGCGCCGCATAATGCGTATACGAACACGGATGGACTTCTGAAAGGTATCGAGACGCTCGGATACAGAACGGATCACTTCGATGGATACAAGCAGCAATATACTTTCCACTGGGTGGGCGAGCAGAGTATGCTTGAAGACGGACAGGATGCCGCTTTCGTGGCGACAGGCTATCCGATCAATAATCCGAAGTTCTACTATCAGCCGGATTCAGGGCTTTATCTGAGAGAACAGTACGGCGGTCCTCATATTGATGTGGAGAATGGTGAGCAGATCGCGGTAAAGAATATCATTATTGAATTCCAGAATTACGCAAATTATCAGGAATCCCAGTATCTGCACTTCGACACGACTGCCGGAGGAAAAGGAAAGTATATCTCGAACGGAAAAGCGATTGATATTACATGGGAGAGACCAAGCTTCTATGAACCTGTAAAATATAAGACGCTGGACGGCAAGGATCTGGTACTGAACACAGGTAAGACATTTGTATGCCTTGTTCAGAATGAGCAGATCAGACAGTGTGTCTTTGGCGCAAGTGAGGATACTGCAGTCTGCTGCGTATCGGAAGAGGAGGCAGCCAAGGCTGAAGAATATAATGCCGAATGGAAGGCAGCCTACAAGTATGGAGAAGATGTATACCTGACCATTATGAACCAGGAGCGCGAGCGCTGCCTTGAAGCCCACGGCGGCAAGTCTAAAGTTCAGGTGGGGATGGGCAACGGAGATTTCTGATTTCATGAAGGACATCAGGATTCCCTGCCATGTTTCATGGGAGGGGACTTGAATCAGAGACTGAAACGCCGGGGCTGTTGCATTCAGGTCATGTTACCGCTATTCAGGACAGACATTTGTACATGAAGTCTGCTGTAGATAGTGGAATCAGACCTGCGTGCGACAGCCCCGGCGTCTTTTTTTCTCCGCGGGCATATTATGATTTGCCAAATTCCCGCCAGATGCTATAATATAATCTTACTGTTTGAGAGTTGGAGATTATTATGGAAAAATATAAGATTGAACTGAAAAGTGAAGAGGATCAGCAGGCCGAAGCAGCCAGACAGCTGGCTTTCATAGAGGAAGCCGGAAAGATAGTCTCTGAAATTTCAGAGAGCCTCGGGAGACCGCTGTATTCGACAGTCGTTACGTTCGGTTGTCAGATGAACGCAAGAGACTCAGAGAAGATCCGCGGTATTTTTGCAGCGGCAGGTTTTCAGGATACGCAAAGTGAAGACGATGCTGATTTTGTAATTTATAATACCTGCACAGTCAGAGAAAACGCAGACCAGCATGTTTACGGAAGACTCGGACATCTGAACAGCGTCAAGAGGAAGAGACCCGGGATGATCATAGGCCTCTGCGGCTGTATGATGCAGGAGCCGCATATCGTGGAGAAAATACGAAAAAGTTATTCTTTCGTCGATCTTATATTCGGAACGCATAATCTTTATGAATTTCCGGAACTCCTTGTTCGCACGATGCGGGAGAAAAAAAGGATCATAGAAGTGCTGGAAGCGACACCCTATCTCCCGGAGAGCCTGCCTGCAGAGCGCAAGTATCCCTTCAAATCCGGAGTGAATATTATGTACGGATGTAATAATTTCTGTACATATTGTATCGTGCCATACGTAAGGGGAAGGGAAATCAGCAGAAGGCCGGAAGATATTCTGGACGAATGCAGACGTCTGGCTGCAGATGGCGTCAGAGAAATAATGCTCCTGGGACAAAATGTAAATTCCTACGGCAAGACGCTGGATGTACCGGTCTCCTTCGCGAAGCTTCTCGGGGAAGTCTGCAAAATAGACGGTATAGACCGGGTGCGTTTTATGACTTCTCATCCGAAGGATCTTTCGGATGAGCTGATCGAAGCGATGGCATCCAACCCTAAGGTGTGCAGGCACCTTCATCTGCCTGTACAGTCAGGAAGTGACCGAATATTAAAGCAGATGAACAGACACTATGATCGAGCTCATTATATGGATCTGGTCAGAAAGCTTCGGGAAGCTATGCCGGATATCTCTCTTACGACCGATATTATTGTTGGCTTTCCAGGCGAGACGGAAGAAGATTTCCGGGATACATTATCTATTGTCAGGGAGGCCGGCTATGACAGTGCCTTTACGTTCATTTACTCCAAAAGGACCGGTACACCGGCTGCCAAAATGGCTGATCAGGTTCCGGAGGATGTGGTCCATGACCGGTTCGACCGCCTTCTTGAAGAAGTAAAGATCTCCGCTGAGAAAATGTGCGCGCGCTTCGAGGGGCAGGTGATGGATGTGCTTGTGGAAGAAAAGAATAAGAAGCCCGGACTTGTGACCGGAAGGATCGGTCACAACCTCGTTGTACATCTTACCGGGGATGAATCTATGATCGGAAAACTTGTTCCGGTGCGGCTTCTTGAATGCAAAGGCTTCTATTATATTGGTGAGCCGGAAAGATGAGCCGCTCTGATCGATTTCTCATGATCAGACTGATATTTCTAAATAGAAACTCAAATGAATAAATAATAAGCAGAACAGCAGGTGAACTATGGCATTGTCTCCAATGATGCAGGAGTATAAAAAGGTAAAGGAAGATTATAAAGACTGTGTACTTATGTACAGGGTCGGTGACTTCTATGAGATGTTTTTCGATGATGCTGTCCGTGTATCGAAAATGCTGGAATTAACACTGACCGGGAAAGAATGCGGTCTGCCGGAAAGAGCCCCGATGTGCGGCGTGCCCTATCATGCGGTCGATGTGTACGTCAGCCGTTTGATTCAAAAAGGGCAGAAAGTCGCCATCTGTGATCAGGTGGAAGACCCGAAGCTGGCCAAGGGACTGGTAAAACGGGAGGTCACACGTGTTGTTACACCCGGAACGAATATGGATCTGTCCGCCGGTGATGAGACCAGAAATAACTTTCTGATGAGCATTGTGTGTACGGAAGACCGTTTCGGCGTGGCAGCATGCGATGTCTCGACTGGAGAATTTCTTCTTACCGAAGTAGACAGAATTTCCAGACTGACCGATGAAATTTACAAGATCGGACCTTCTGAGATTATCTGCAACGAACCTCTTATGATGTCGGGGCTCGATATAGACGATCTGAGAAACAGGCTTGGCATCATGGTGGAAGCGATGGATCCGCGCTATTTCGGCGATGTCATCTGCAGAAAGACACTGATGGATCATTTTCATGTCGGATCTGTCGAAGGACTCGGCATTTCGGAGTTTGGCTGCGGTGTGAACGCGGCGGGGGCTCTGCTTTCCTACCTTTTCGAGACGCAGAAAACGGATCTGTCCCATATTTCCATGATCCGTCCCTATCATACAGAAGAATTCATGGTAATGGACGGATCCTCCATGCGCAATCTTGAACTTTTGGAGACACTTCGCGAGAAGGAGAAACGAGGTTCTCTTTTCTGGGTGCTTGATAAAACGCGCACTGCGATGGGAGCCCGCATGCTGCGCAGCTGGATCGAACAGCCGCTGCTCGATAAGGATACCATCAATGCCAGGCTCGACGCCATTGATTCCCTCAACAGGAACGAGATCACCTGTGCGGAGATCCGTGAATACCTGAATCCGGTGTATGATCTTGAACGACTGGCAGCCCGCATCAGCTACAAGAGCGCCAATCCGAGGGATCTGGTCTCCCTGAAGACATCGCTACAGATGCTTCCGCACATAAAGGCGCTTCTTATGGAACTGGAAGCAGGCAAATTCCGGGAATTCCTGGATTCGTTCGATACACTGGAGGATCTCAGCGAA
>DMAZ01000138.1 GCA_003446335.1 Lachnospiraceae bacterium
GCGTTGCGTACGGAACATAATACAGAAAAGAACGTATAAACGGATTTTTTATCTCTTTCCGTATCAGCGTCAGAGGGAGAGCTCTTATCGCGTACGTGACCGCTGCCATGACCAGAATATAACTATATACAGAATGGCTCATTTTTATGACCTCACTACTTGATTCTCAGGCATTTTCATGCTGTCTGCTTCCGACAGGCGGAACAGGCCGCCACACGGCAGCGGCAGCAGCCACGAGGACCGTGACGATTATGATCCGCATACCGCCCGAAAGGTCTCTCATCAGGGGCGCGTAGGTAAAAACAGCGGAAATCAGCATTCCCGCGATGACAGTTATAAGGACCGGCCTTGATTCCCTTGCAGGCGGAATAATAATGGCTATGAACATCCCGTAGAGAGCAATTCCGAGCGCGCTGATCAGTCTCTGAGGCAGGATCTCACCGGCCGCGGCCCCGGTCACCGTCCCGGAGACCCATCCGAAGACAGAAATGATCGTAGCACCGTATGAGTAGAAAGGACTCAGCATACCTCTTCTCAGGACACTGATGCCAAAGATCTCATCTGTAACGCCAAAGGCGATCCCGAGCCTGTGGTACGTCGGTGTATCGGGATCCAGTTTCTGTGACAGGGCAGCTGACATCAGAAGATATCGGAGATTAATGACCGCCTGCAGCATGGCCATCTCAATATAAGAGCCCTGAGAGGCAATAACAGCCAGACCCGCGAACTGCCCTGCCGAAGTGACATTCAGCAGGGAGAGCAGACCAGCCTGAAAAGGCGACAGATTAATATCTGCCGCCTGAATCCCAAATGCAAAGGATACGGCAAAGTATCCGAGACATATGGGAATACCGTCTTTAAGACCATTCAGAAAATTTTCTTTTTTAGTCATACTTGTCTGTGTCCGAAAAATGTATCAAAAGTCAATCTGATTCTCAGCTGCGACCAGCCCGGCGACCGCGTACTCTTCGCGAAGACGGGGTTTCTCGATCTTTCCTGTCGCATTGCGCGGGACATGAGCAAAGATCACCTCGCGAGGTCTCTTATACTTCGGAAGTTTCATGCAATACTCTTCAATCTCCTCCCGCGTGCAGGAGTAGCCTTCCTTGATCTCGATGATCGCTGCCGTGATCTCACCCAGTCTCTTATCCGGGAATCCGATAACAGCAACGTCCTTGACAGGTGCGTACGTATGCAGGAAGTCCTCGATCTGGACAGGATAGATATTTTCTCCGCCGGAAATGATGACATCCTTTTTCCTGTCTACCAGATAATAGAAGCCGTCCTTATCGCGCTTGGCCATATCTCCGGTGTAGAGCCAGCCCTCGTCGTCAAGCACTTCCGCCGTAGCCTTCGGATCGTTGAAATAGCAGGTCATGACGCCCGGACCGTAAACGGCAAGTTCTCCGACCCGCTCTGATTCGGTGATGACATTTCTGTCTTCGTCCACGATTTTGGCCTGCCATCCGTATCCCGGAACACCGATCGCGCCGACCTTTTCAATGTTCTCAACACCAAGATGTACACAGCCCGGTCCGATCGACTCGGAGAGACCGTAATTGGTATCATACTCGTGATGCGGGAAGTATTCCTTCCAGCGTCTGATGAGACTGCGCGGTACCGGCTGCGCACCGATATGCATAAGTCTCCAGCGTTTCAGATTATATTTCTCCAGCTTTATGTCCCCGCGATCAAGTGCGTCGAGTATATCCTGTGCCCACGGCACGAGCAGCCATACGATCGAGCACCTCTCATCAGACACAGCCTGCAGAACATCCTTCGGCTTCGTACCCTTGAGCAGAACGGCCTTTCCGCCTGAGATAAGACTGCCGAACCAGTGCATCTTGGCTCCTGTATGGTACAGAGGCGGAATGCACAGGAAAACATCATCCTTGGTCTGACCATGGTGCTTCTGTTCTACTTTCGCGGAATGCATCAGCGATTCATGGTTGTGAAGGATCGCTTTGGGGAATCCCGTCGTCCCGGAGGAGAAATAGATAGCCGCATTATCTTCATCTGTGATCAGGATCCTCGGATCCTTTGAGGAACAGTTGCAGGTCAGCTTTGTGTAATCCTCCGCGAACGAAGGACAGGAATCTCCATAGAAGAAAAGGAGCCTGTTCTTGCTGATACGATCCGCGATCTCCTCGACTCGTCCTATGAACTCCTGACCGAATACCAGCACATCACATTCTGCAAGTTTCACACAGTACTCGATCTCATCCGCGGAATAGCGGAAGTTCAGCGGAACAGCCAGAGCACCCGTCTTAAGTACTCCGAAGTAAATCGGCAGCCACTCAAGACAGTTCATGAGCAGAATTCCGACCTTGTCGTCTTTCTTTATGCCTCTCTCGATCAGAAGATTCGCAAAGCGATTCGCTTTCTCGTTGAATACACGCCATGTGATCTCGCGGCGGTACGGACTGAACCCCTTTGATTCTACAAGATCATATTCCCGCCAGGTCATTCTTCTGTCATCGTCTTTTCCCGGATTGAGTTCTACAAGTGCGATGTCTTCCGGATAAAGTTTGCAATTCTGTTCCAGTAAATTTGTAATGGGCATGTCGTCATACTTCCTTTGATTTAATATTTGATATCAATTCATTGTTTTAACGCGTTCAGGCGCTAAAGTGAGTATATGCCATTCGTATTATAAAGTCAAGAATTACCCACTCCGTAGAATTCCTCATTGCGGTCATTTCCCTGCGTCAATTCATCATAGATCAGGCATTTGTACTCTTCGACTTTCTCGTTGACCGCCGGATCGGAGTCCTCTCCTCCATGTTTATAAATAACGCCGTCCTTTCCGAGATAGCCATAGGCATTCATAGCCGGGACCACTTTCTGCATGTCATTCAGATAATTATTGTACTGGGCAGGCTGAAGCCCCGTAAGTGTCAGAATATAACTTGACAGGAAATTCGATGAGAGCATCATGTCCTGCTTTTCCGGGATATCATAATTGGCCCAGATCATGAATTTGGAAAGATATTGCAGCTGCTGCTCTGCGAAAGTCAACTCATCCAGCTTCTTCCCGTAGGCATACTCGAGGAAGTCATCATCCGCGGCAGGCTGATGATCGCCGAAGAATACGATCAGCGTCTTCTCATCGCTCATCTCGAAGTATTCAATCAGATAGACGAGCGCTTCGTCCGAAATATTGATCAGTGTCTCATACTGCTCGAACTCATGCTTATAGCCTCCCTCATATCCCTGCACATGAACGGAGGAATTAAAGTAATCGTAATTATAGCCGCCGTGATTCTGCATGGTCACATTGAAAAGGAAAAGCTTTTCTCCTTTTTTCTTGTTCTCGACCTGCCTTATGATCTCCCGGTAGTCGGCAAGATCGCTGACGAACATACGGACATATCGGGGATCGCTGAAGTCATCCATCGAGAGGAAGGTATCAAATCCCATTCTCGGATAAACAAAATGCCTGTTCCAGCCATTTGCCTTATACGGATGCATGGCGATCGTGCTGTAGCCCTGGGCCTCCAGCGTGCGGGCCAGGGAAAACTGATCGGATTTGATATTTGAATTGTACACGACCGTCGATGGCGAAAGAACACAGGAGTTGCCCGTAAGGAATTCATATTCCGTGTTCGCGGTCAGGCCGCCGAGGACAGAGACCATGAGATGGCCGCTCTGCGTATTCTCAGTCATACTGTTCAGATTAGGCATCGGGTCTTTATCCGTGACCAGCTTCGGGTACACAGACATATCCGCAAAACTCTCGTTCATGACGACAATGATATTCTCCGGAATATCACCGGAGTATGTATCCGAAGCATGCAGCGCCGCTGTTTTCTCCTGCACCTCAGCGATCATCTCATCTGAATACGTCTCCGGTCTCTCGGGGAAGGATGCCTTGGCAAATGCAAAAAACCCGGCTTCCATCCCGAACAGCTTGTAGGTATACTGCGGATGCCAGTCACGAAGCCAGATACCGGTAGACGCCAGAAAATCCGTCCTGAAAATGACGAGATAGAACATCAGGGCCAGAGCCAGAGCACCGCCGCGCACGGCTATTTTTCCGCGCGCTTTTCTGAAAATGTGATAGTTCCCGAGAAACAGCCAGCACAGGCACAGACAGACGGTCACAACTATGCCGACAGCAAATTGCCAGAACATGTAGAGCGGGTAGCCGCCGGCCACACTGAGAGCGGTCCGGATCGACATGAAGTCAACGAACTGAAGGGCAGTGGAACGGAAAGCCAGAACAAAATAGTTGGCAGCCCCCCACACAAGGAAGAGGATATTTCCCGCAATCATACCGATCGTCAGGGAATTGGTCAGAAAGACCAGTACAAGGTATATAACGAGAGTGATCCCGATCCCAAGTATAATATGCTGCGTATGCAGAAACTTCAGCCATGGATTGTTGATCAGCTCAATGATCCCATAGCTGACACATGCATTGAGCACAATGATCAGCGCCCCGCCGAAGTAAAAGACACCTTTCGGAATGACCCGCTTTTTATCGTCTTTTTCACTTTTCCCGTTCTCCCCGCCCTGTGTGCTGACGATCCCCTTTCGATAAGCAGAGATCACACCCGCGAGATAGGTGAGCAGGACCAGCACGATCATACAGGTATAAAAGACCGGTCTGTACGGTTCAATGCGCATGGCGTACTGGTCGGTAGCAACAGATTCCCCGAAAAACAGATCTCTGTACCAGATCAGGAAAATGATAAGTCCCGTACATATGAACAGATCGGCAACGAACCTCCATATGAACCGAATATTCAGCAAATCTTTCTTCATCTATAGTCCTTTCGTTTTGTTCGCTCTCCACCCTGCATAGTAAATTAACTGAGGTAAAAGCATATTTTCTTAACCGACCTCACGAGTCGCCTCAAGGAGCCATTCCAATTCTTCTCCGTTCAGATAAGGCGAAATCTTCTCACGCACAAGGGCATGATATTCATTCAGTCTCTTTATATCTTTCGGCTGCATATAGCGGAAGTCGATTGCCTTCAGGTCGATCGGCGCGTAGGTAAGCGGTTCAAATCTCAGGAACCTGCCGAACGCATTTGTCTCATCCTCAACGGTCAGCAGGATCGTCTCAATGCGAATGCCGTACCGGCCTTCAATATAGATCCCCGGCTCATCTGACACGATCATTCCCGGTTCGAACACAGCCTCCTTCTGATTCCCGCTATACCTCCAGCGGATATTGTGCGGTCCCTCATGAACATTGAGGATATAACCGATGCCATGTCCCGTCCCATGATTGTAGTCCATTCCGTATTCCCAGAGCGGCGCTCTCGCGTATGCATCCAGGAACCGGCCTGTGACGCCATGCCGGAATTTTGCGTTCAGAAGATTCAGATTAGCGACCGTAACAAGCGTGAAGTCTCTTCTCTCCGCATCTGTGAGCTCTCCAGCTGTCATCGTCCGGGTGACATCCGTCGTACCGCCGAGATACTGACCGCCGGAATCTACGAGCAGAAAGCCTTTTTCCCCGACAACGGCATAACTCTCTTCGGTCGCTGCATAGTGTGCCATGGCTGCGTTCGCTCCGTACGCGGAGATCGTCGGAAAAGAAAGCTCAAGAAAGCCCGGGATCTGTGCCCGCAGACTGTCCAGATGATCAGCTGCCGAAATCTCCGTAATCTCGATCCTGCCGACATTTTTGGCAAACCAGCAGATGAATCTGCACAGCTGGACAGAATCTTCCAGATAGCATCTCTTCAGGTGGGCGATTTCCACCGGATTCTTGACCGCTTTCATCGCTTCCGTCGGATTATCGGTCTCCAATGCCGTTGTTCTGCTCCTTATTGTGTCCGCTATGCTGCACGATACTGCTCCGGGTTCAAACATGCAGGTCCCCTTGAACTCGTACTTCTCAAGGAAGTCCGGCACAGAAGCATACGGCCTTACCGTGATGTCTTTTTCCTGAGCCCAGACGTCAAATTCTTCCGTTCTCTCCTCTTCCTGAAGAAACAGAAAAACATCCTCCATTGTGATGAAACAGTATGAAAGCGCGACAGGATTACATTGTACATCCCTTCCCCGAATATTAAAGAGCCAGCAGATATCATCAAGCTTACTGATCATATGACAGACTGCGCCCTTTTTTTTCATCTGCCCCCGTACTCTGCCCAGCTTGTCTTCTGTCGATTCACCGGTAAGATCATCTGAAAGCAGCATGACCTTATGGCACGGCAGGGATGGCCGGTCCATCCATATACCATCGGCCGGATCCAGATCCGTTTTAATGCGGGCGCCTGCCTTCTCGGCAATGCCACGGTAGCACTGACCGCTCAAAGCGTCAATTGTAAGACCGTCAAATGCAAGCGTCATCCCCTCATGAAGATTCTCCCTGAGGAATGTTTCCACGGTCGGCACCCCCGGTTCTCCGGATTTCATCAACAGGATCCCGGAACCCGTAAGTTCGGCTGCTGCGGAAATAAAGTAGCGTCCGTCCGTCCAAAGCAATGCCGTATTCTGTCCGACAATGAGCTTCACGTTATCACTTGTACAGCCTGAAAAGAACTCAGACACCTTAAAATAATCTCCTACGTACTCCGACGCATGGTAATCGGAAGATCCGATCAGAAAGAAATCTATTTTCTCCTGAAGCATTCGACGTCTCAATTTTTCTATTCTCGCTGCTGCACTGCTCATAAGTCTGTTTTCTCCCGTATATTAATCTGCATCTCTGCCTGCTGCCGGCATGGGGGTCTTATGGAATTTAAGTCAATATTATTCTTCAATAATTTAAGCGGGAGATCTCTCTCCCGCGAGTATTACCTCTCTGTCCCGAAAGTATGTTTCAGGAAGGAATCAGCCAGTTCCGGCCATATTGTGACCTCCGGTACCGGCACGTCATCTCTCAGAAGAACACCGGTCCCGAAATGTGTATTCATGACCAGTTCCTTCTTGATCTCGTTCGTAACACTGATTTTTCCGTCCAGTGCCATGCGGGTAAATCTGTTCACCTGTTCATAGGTATAGCTGCCATTCTGCCTGTATTCAGCCCACTCCTTCGTTCCGAGTGAAAGGCCATGTTTTCCGTTGGAGAAAATATGGATCGCCCGAGGAACACCATTCCTTCTCAGCGCATTCATATAAAGAAGAGAATTCTCGACCGGGACGGACTGGTCCTCCATCGTATGCCACAGGAAAGTGGGAGGAACATCCGGTGAAACATTTTTCTCAAGAGACATATAAGCAAGCTGCTCGGCGCGTGTGATACATCCCGGAATAACATTATTATCAAGCCACTCCTGTACGCCGGGGATTTCGACCTCCGGCACAAAATTGTCTTCAACATCCGCAAACCCGAGAAGGGCCCTGATCGTTCCCGTGTGAGTAAGTTCACCGGTCGTGATCACCGGGTAACAGAGGATTGCCGCATCCGGACGCGGGCTGATATCTGCCAGTCTTGCGTCAAGTTCGATCGAATCGCTGTGATGGACACAGAGACATGCCGCCAGATGACCGCCTGCAGAAAATCCCATGACCGTGATCCTGTTCGGATCGGTATGGAATGTCGGAGCGATTTTTCGAATCAGCCTCATTGCTCTGGCCGCATCTTCCAAAGCCTGCATGCGGAGCGGTACGGCAGCGTACAGATCGACGGTGTACGTCAGCACAAAACAATTATAGCCTCTGCCGTAAAACTCTTTGGCCACAAGTTCACCCTCCCGCGCGGAGACGAATTCATAACCGCCGCCCGGAATGATGAGCATTCCGGGATATTCCCTGCCATCGTCATGTATATAAGTCATCAGATTCGGGACAAAGCCGAACGCAGCCGGATAGTTGTACTCACCCTGGTTCCATATATCTATCCTGTTCTGTATCATATCTTTTCATCCTTTCAGACGTTTCTCTTTCTTATACTATTATGCCGTCTACTAGCTTATCATCATGAATTAATAGTTTCAAGCTCAAACTTTCCACATATCAATCACTGTCAGTCTTATCGCAAAAAAACACGCCCTCCGGAATCTGCCCGATAAAGAGAAAAAGGCCGCTGCCTTCCGGCAGCGACCCAAAAGTTTTCATTTAATGACTACTATTTTTCATTGATCAGGCTTTGCACTCGCCGAAGCCAAGCGGATTACCTTCATTGAAGTTGCGTGCGTTCTCAAGAGTGACCGCAGCGATTGCCTGCAGAGCCTCACGTGTGAAGAATGCCTGATGAGATGTCAGAACAAGGTTCGGGAACATCAGCAGTCTTGCCGTGATGGAGTGCTGCAGATAATCATCGGAATGATCTGTGTAAACGTTCTCATCTTCACCCTCGTATACGTCGAGAGCTACAGCGTGGAACTTGCCTGTCTTAAGAGCTTCGATCAGAGCCTCTGTGTCGATCAGACCGCCGCGTGCTGTGTTAACGAGCATTGCGGTATCTTTCATCTTGGCGATAGCTGCTGCGTCGATCAGATGATATGTGCCGCCCTCGCCCATGATAAGCGGAGCATGCAGAGAAATGAGGTCAGCCTTGGCAAGGAGCTCATCCTTGGTCACATAAGTAAGGAGGCCTTCGTCTACCAATCCCTGATTCGGGAAAGCATCCCATGCGATAACAGTCATGCCGAATCCCTTGCAGATCCTTGCCATGCACTGTCCGATCTTACCTGTTCCCATAATACCGGCAACTTTGTTATGAAGGTCTACGCCGAGAAGTCCGCTGAGAGCGAAGTTGTTATCTTTGACCTTCGGAACTGCCTTGTGAAGTCTTCTGTTCGCGCATGTGATAATGGAGATGGCATGCTCAGCAACTGCATACGGAGAATAAGCCGGAACACGGATAACCGTGATGCCGCACTCTTTTGCTGCCTGAAGATCTACATTGTTGAAGCCTGCGCAGCGAAGAAGGATCAGTTTTACGCCGCATTCCTTGAGGGTTTCCACAACTTCTCTCGGAGCCTCGTCATTAACGAAGATGCAGACTGCATCATAACCTTTTGCGAGTCCTGCTGTTTCAGGGGTAAGACGGCTGCTGAAATACTTGATATCGCAGTTGTAGGTGCCTTCGCCCTTGTCCTTAGCCAGCTCACTGAAGAACAGACGGTCATAATCTTTTGTTCCGAAGAAAGCGATCTTAAGAATATCAACTTTCTTCTTCTTGCTGAATTCATCGGCAAAGA
>DMAZ01000176.1 GCA_003446335.1 Lachnospiraceae bacterium
AAAGCGAATAAATTCACAGCATTTTGGTTCACGAGGTAATTTTTGGGACAGGGGGGCCTTTATCTAAATGACACTGGAACCGTCCTCCATGACCGGCCCCGCCGGAAAACCATGCCCATGACACCATGAAATGAAGTTGTTCAACATTGTGCACAATTAAATTAAAAAAAGGCTCTGCTTTTACAAAATTTCTTACAATCGTGACAGGCTGCGACTTGAATTAATTGGGAAATTGTAATATAGTTGTAATGTATTATATTATGTAATTTACATTCTAAAGATAAAGCAATTCGAAAGTATATTGTATAGTGCGGATATCATATGACGGATAAAGAATTAAGAAAACTCAGCCGCGAAGATCTTCTGGATATGCTCGTTGAACAGAGCCGGGAGGTCGAGCGCCTGAAAAAAGAAAGAAGCATTCTCATAACACAATTAAGGTTTTTCAAAGCGGAGTTCGAAAAGGTCGGATCCCTGGACGCCATCTTAAACAGACTGGGGTACCCCGCTTCTGAGTTCAACAGTCCCGCTCAGATTTCCGCACTGGATGAATTGCTGCTGCAATATGAAAATGAAGAATCCACCTTTGAAATCTTCGAAAGGTCGGAAGACAACACATCGGGAAATAAACAATCCGGATCAGGCAGACCGGGCAGGAAATCCGGCAGGCAGGACAGGCTGAAAGAAGCGCTTGACTGGACGAAAATGCAGTTCGGAGGAAAGAAGTAAGGTTTGAAGAACAGTGAAAAAATAGCCGGATCGGTAAGGACAAAACCGATTCCCCCGATCAAGGATCTTGAAAGGGAGCTGGCCAGAGAAAAATACAGGAGCCGCTATGGGGCTGTCTTGAGGAGTACGATCTATACACTGATCACGGTGGCAGCGGTCGCAATCCTGGTCGCGACATTGTGGATGCCGGTCCTGCAGATATACGGAAGTTCCATGAATGAGACTTTGCAGGATGGCGACATTGTTCTGTCAGTAAAGGACAGCCACATGGACAGCGGCGACATAGTAGCTTTCTACTATAATAATAAGATACTTGTAAAGAGGGTAATAGCCCAGGCAGGCGACTGGGTGAATATCGATTCCGACGGCAATGTATATGTAAATGACCTGCCGCTGGAAGAACCGTATATTACGAACAAGGCTCTGGGCGAATGCGACATTGAACTGCCGTATCAGGTGCCGGAAAACAGAGTGTTCGTTATGGGAGATCACCGCGAAGTATCGGTAGATTCACGCAGCGCGACCGTCGGTTGCGTCGCCGAAGAGCAGATCGTGGGAAAGCTCGTATTCAGAGCCTGGCCTCTGACAGGCTTTGGCAAAATCAAGTGAGACTATCAGCAGATCGGACATTGTGGGAGAGAACAGTCTGATCGTTTGTAATAAATCATGAAGGAGGGGAAGAACACATGACACCTAAGAAACCTGGAAATCCCAGAGAAATGCTTTATAGAAAAATGTTTAAGAGCCGCTGGATGAAAGTGGTGCCAATTATGGCGGGCGTTGTCGTGTTCTGCACGGTGTACTCGCTCATTCTTCCCGCTATCACCATGAGCATTCAGGATCCGCAGTGCGGCTATGAGGAACATACGCATACGGACGAATGCTATGATGCGGAAGGAAATCTGATCTGCGGAATGGAGGAGCATACGCATACACTGGAATGTTACTCCGACTTGTATGCAGATATAGAAGATGGGGATACGTGGTACTCATCCCTGCCGGAGCTGACCGGAGACCGCAATGTCGACGTGATCAACGTTGCCGCTTCCCAGCTTGGCGGAAGAGAGAGCGAAGCCAACTTCCTTGTAGCGGAAAATGAACAGACCAAGGGGTATACACGTTACGGTCACTGGTACGGTGATGCGGTCGACGGAAATGCCGACAGACTGGAAAATGGCGTCAGCACATATGCATACGCAGACTGGGACGCAATGTTCGCTTCCTTCGTTCTGAACTGCGCAGGGATTGATGATTTCGGATATGACAGTGACGCCGGCAACTGGGCAGGCGCTCTTGCGGCGGCCGGAAGATATGCCGATGCCGCGGATTATGTTCCGCAGCCCGGCGATCTCATCTTCTTCACACCGTATGCCGGCGCAGGCGTACATGTCGGTATTGTATCCGATGTGAACAGAAGCTTCCTCGGAAATGAGATCAACTCGGTATCAGTCATTCTGGGCGATTCAGACAACTCTGTTGAGGAAGTCAACGTAGCTGTCGGAGAATATAATGAAGGCGATGTGGCATTTGAAACGATCCATGGCTATGGTATCCTGACACCCGGCTATGGCGAAGAGGAGGATGAGTCTGAACCTCAGATGGATTCTTCCGAGGCCGTCGATGTTGAAGGGTATCCGGCTGATGAAACCGTCGCCGCAGAAGAAAATCAGGTGGCAGAAGATTCCGACCTTGAGCAGGAAGAGACCGCAGTTATTGATTCTGAAAATGAAGAGCAGGTCGCTGAAGGCCTTTACACAGCTGAAGATGATGCAAATAATGTG
>DMAZ01000226.1 GCA_003446335.1 Lachnospiraceae bacterium
ACGCTGATGCTGACGTTCCTGTACCGGTTTATGCCGGAGCTGATCAAGCAGGGACACGTATATCTGGCAAAACCGCCGCTATACAAAATCGAGAAAAACAAAAAAGTATGGTATGCATACAGCGATGATGAACTGAATCAGATCATGAATAAAATCGGCAGAGATGCGTCAAATAAGATTCAGCGTTACAAAGGACTCGGCGAGATGGATGCGGATCAGCTCTGGGAGACTACGATGGATCCTGAAAACAGAATCCTGCTCCGTGTGAATATGGATGAGGATGAATCTTCAGAGATTGATCTTACCTTTACGACTCTGATGGGAGATAAAGTAGAACCACGGCGTGAGTTTATCGAGGAGAGAGCAAAGGATGTGCAGAATCTGGATATCTGACAGGATAAACCGGTAACCATTCTGATCCTGTGGTCCGTATTTTTCAGAGCACAGGTTTACGCGAGAACCAGGATAAGGGGACAGAACCATTAGAAAGCGTTTTTTCCCGTATCACAGGCAGATAGATGAAGCATAAATAATGGCAGAAAGCTGTCCCAAAAGAAAGGCACATGAAAATGGATGATAAAGTCTTCGATCGAATTGAGGAAGTAGACCTCAAGAAGAAAATGGAAGATTCCTACATCGATTACGCGATGAGTGTAATTGCGTCACGAGCGCTTCCGGATGTACGTGACGGTTTGAAACCGGTACAGAGAAGAATTCTGTATTCCATGATAGAATTGAATAATGGACCCGACAAGCCTCACAGAAAATGTGCCCGTATTGTCGGTGATACGATGGGAAAATATCATCCGCACGGAGACTCTTCCATTTACGGTGCGCTTGTCACGATGGCGCAGGACTGGAATATGAGGTATACCCTCGTTGACGGCCATGGAAACTTCGGTTCGGTCGACGGAGACGGAGCCGCGGCAATGCGTTATACAGAGGCAAGGCTGAGCAAAATCTCGATGGAAATGGTCCGTGACATGAACAAGGATACGGTTGACTTTGTTCCGAACTTCGATGATACGGAAAAAGAGCCTACCGTTCTCCCGGCAAGAATTCCAAATCTTCTGATCAACGGCGCATCGGGAATCGCTGTCGGTATGGCGACGAATATTCCAACCCATAATCTCCGGGAGGTTGTTGGTGCCGTAGTCAAAATCATCAATAATCAGATTGAAGAGGACAGAGAGACAACCCTTGATGAAATTATGCAGATCATCAAGGGACCGGATTTTCCGACTGGCGCCGAGATTCTCGGGGTGCGCGGAATTGAAGATGCCTATCGGACCGGGCGAGGCAAGATCCGTGTCCGCGCGATTACAAATATTGAGACGCTGCCGAACGGCAAGAGTCAGATTATCGTCACAGAACTTCCGTATATGGTGAATAAGGCGCGGCTGATTGAGAAAATCGCTGAGCTTGTGCGCGATAAGAAAATCGACGGGATCACGGGTATCAATGATCATTCCAACCGTGAGGGAATGAGAATTGTGATTGATCTTCGGCGTGACGCAAATGCGAATGTCATATTGAATCAGCTTTATAAGCATACGCAGCTTCAGGATACCTTTGGTGTTATCATGCTTGCCCTTGTGGACAATCAGCCGAAGATTCTGAATCTTCTTGATATGCTGAAATATTACCTTCAGCACCAGGAAGAGGTCGTCACCAGAAGAACACAGTATGACCTGAACAAGGCGCAGGAAAGAGCCCATATTCTGGAAGGACTCCTGAAGGCTCTTGATATTATCGACGAAGTGATCCATACCATTCGGGCATCCGCAAATACCGCAGAGGCAAAGGCAAACCTGATCTCCAGGTTCGGCTTTACCGATCCGCAGGCTCAGGCGATTGTGGATATGCGTCTGAGGACACTGACCGGTCTGGAAAGAGAGAAGCTTCAGGCGGAGTATGATGAGCTTCAGGCAAAAATCATCGAGTACAAGAAAATCCTGGGCGACCGGAAGCTCCTTCTCGGAGTAATCCGTGATGAAATCAGTGAAATCGCGGAGAAGTACGGGGATGACCGGCGTACCAGAATCGGATATGACGTCTACGATATCTCCACCGAGGATCTGATCCCGCAGGAAAATACGGTGATCACGATGTCAAGACTCGGATATATCAAGAGAATGTCACCGGACAATTTCCACAGCCAGAATCGCGGCGGAAAGGGAATCAAAGGCATGCAGACCCTCGACAACGACTATATTGAGGATCTGTTCATGACGATGTCTCATGACTATCTGATGTTCTTTACAAATATGGGACGTGCCTATACCTTAAAGGCGTATGAGATTCCGGAGGCAGGAAGAACCGCCAGAGGTACAGCAATCGTGAATCTTCTTCAGCTGCTTCCTGATGAAAAAATAACGGCCGTCATCGCAATCTCTGAGTTTCGAGAGGATCAGTATATTTTCATGGCGACAAAGAAGGGTATCGTCAAGAAAACTCCGGTGCCTGCATTCCGCCACATGAGAAAGACAGGTCTCGCCGCAATTACATTAAATGAGGGCGATGATCTGATCGAGGTGAAATATACAGACGGAACGCAGGATGTGATTCTGGCGACGAGAGATGGAATGTCCATCCGGTTCAATGAGAAGGACGTGCGTCCGACCGGAAGAGGATCCATGGGAGTGCGTGGAATTGCTCTTCGAAACGGCGATGAAGTGGTTGCCATGCAGATCCGTCAGCAGGGGGAATACCTGCTCTTTGTCACAGAAAACGGAATCGGAAAGCGCACCCTATTTGACGACTTCCGCATTCAGACCAGAGGTGGTGTTGGAATTAAGGCGATCAATCTCAGGGAAAACACTGGGAAACTGATCGGAATGAAGGCCGTGAACAGCGAAGATGAAATTATGCTGATCACAAAGGGCGGTATTATCATAAGGACTCCTGTTAAGGGAATTTCTGTTCTGAAACGCAGCGCAACCGGAGTAAAGATCATGGATGTTATGGATTCCG
>DMAZ01000050.1:0-166 GCA_003446335.1 Lachnospiraceae bacterium
CGGTTTCCGGAATAGAATAAGCACAAAGCATCCTTACCCGGCAATGCTGATCCGGAGTAAGCACCGGCATTGTCCATCTCCATATCCGGACGAATGCATACACCTACATTCTCCCATGTCACCAGGTCCTTTGATACGGTCTGATACCAGTACTTCAATCCATGTA
>DMAZ01000050.1:231-1905 GCA_003446335.1 Lachnospiraceae bacterium
ACTGCCCCCCAGGGACACCACTGATAAAAGAGGTGCCATTTGCCGTCATGCCATACAAATCCGTTCGGATCATTCAGAAGACCTGTTACAGACTGAATATGATAGGTCTGACGATAATCGGATTTAACGATCCGTTCATGAAGATCACGAATTTCATCCGGACTTTTCAATACTCGGTATCTTTCCTCTCTGGTCCACTTTTTCATAGTGATACCTCCTGTTCAGTATGCTGTTATATGCTTTTTGAACACAGACAGTAAAAACTGGGCTTATTATTGTTCTTCTTCAGTATACTCTTCGTCGTACCCTTCTTCTGTATCCTCTTCGTTATTTTCTTCTTCCGTATTGCCGTCTTCGGTATACTCTTCCTCTGTATACTCTTCTTCTGTATATTCTTCTTCTCCGCCCTCGGTATTTTCTTCCGTAGCTTCAGAAGTACCTGTATTCGCGGCAGGAGTGCTTTCCGTCGTGGAGACCGCGCCTGATACGGCTGCGGCAGAGCTCTCATCAAGCCCCGAGGGAGGTGCTGTCAGATTGAGCTGAACATGCGCTGTTCCCTCTGTCACTTTTTCTCCGCTGACTGTTACCGTGCCTTCCATGATCTGACGAACAATATTATTGTAATCTGTCTCAGTGAAGGATGAAAGTCTGGTGTAATCCGCGACTATTTTTATGGCTTTGTCCGCAGCTCCGTAGTAGACAACTTCACCGCCCGGAAGGCCTTCTTCGCTCTCGAAGTCATCGATGGCTGCATCTATAGCCTGCTTGTAAAAAGAAACTGTTGAAAAGATACAGCTCGTCGTGACATTATTCATATCCACTCCGCCGGCGATGAACGGCTTGGAGGTGGACTGTGATGCCTTAGCCACGGCCGTCGCGATATTGCTGCCGACCGCGAAGATCACTTCCGCTCCCTGTTTATAGAGTATGAGCGCATCTGTCATACGAAGCGGGCTGAGCTCGTCGCTCTCGGCAATGACGGCTGTCAGCTTAACTTCTCCGCTTCCCAGGTTCAACTCAGCGGCCGCCTGTTCAGCCCCCTGAAGATAGCCACTGAGGTAGCGGTCCGTTTTATCATTTTCCCCGCCTGCGATAAAGCCTATATTTCTGTAACCGTTCCGCACTGCACCATATCCGGCAATATAGCCTTCATCCTGTGTTGCGAATGCGATGGAAGTTGTATTCTCACGGAAACTCGGCTCTTTATCTCTCTCGTTCTTACGAGGAGCACCGTCAACAAGAATATACCGGATCTTATGATGGGCTCTCTGTGCTCTGAAGACAGCTGTCTCCATATCCTTTCCGTCGGCAAATACAAGTTCGGTCCCTTCTTTAGCCGCCGCATCGAACTGTGCGTCCATGCCCTTTTTCGTATCTTCCTCAGCAGTATAGTATTTGTAAGAATACTCTGTTCCTGCTGCATCCTGAATAGAAGACCAGATCTCGGCATTCACACTGTCTGTTCCGATTCCGGCAGAATTTGTCACCAGACCGTATCTGGGAACCTCCCCCTTCTCACCGCATGCTCCCAGGCTGATCGTCATGACCGCCAGGAGCATTACAGAAATAAATTTCTTTTTCACAGTTTCAACATCCCCTTCCTCAATAACCAAAGATGATTTTGCAGACCTGTTCTGCAGATTTTTTCTGAAGTCCTTCAGGATCTGTTAAAAT